>JBDREA010000001.1:0-12042 GCA_043820265.1 Candidatus Altarchaeota archaeon
AGTTTCCGGCAAGGAGTATTGGCCTATCGCCAATTGTTCGACCACAAATGAATCCAATATCGAACTGGAAGGAGAAAGATATTATTATAACACAGATGGTATTATTCGGGTTCAGAAGTCTGATTTGAGTTTGACGAGCGACGTCGGATTCAAGTGCTGGGACATCAATGTGACCCGTTTTGATGGGCCGCAGTTCAACACAGTTATGACTAGTCTGCCGATTAACTTTTCTTCGTTTAGGTGGGGTCGGTGGGGGTTACCGCAATATATTCTTGATCCCGTCCGTGAGCTTCGGATTCGGGAGGGCAGCTGCGATCAGAATCAGGAGACTGATCCCCCCGGCACTTTCAGGTATAGGCCTGATGTCCGCGGCCAGATCCCCTTTCAGATAGCCAAGACCAACAGCGTCTGCGAGGACATGGATACTATGTACAATTGCTCTAAACTGGGAGTTATTTTGGAGTATAATGTTCCCGAGATGCATTACATCAATTTGAGTTATTACTGGGATTATCCGAGCGCCGAGCCCCCGAACTATGAGCCGATATTCGACTTATATGACGACTACAGCAAAGCAGTATGCGACTGTAAAATCACCGGAACCGGATTGACAGGGCCCTATTGTATATTAGGTGGTTGGAGGACTTGTAATAGTTCGATGGTGAATCGCATACCCATCCAATATTACAACCTCGTCCCCATAGGGGATGATGCATGGTATTATTGTGGGACCTCTTTTGGCGATGCATTGTGTGGTTCCTATAGTAACCGGTATCCTTGTGGATTATATATTCGGGCCCATGGAAAGAGATGGCAGGCTGTAGTTACAAACGGAAGTTTCGACAATCAAAGAGGCATTGTAAGCACATGGGTTGATAACAGCAGATACTCTAAGTGCCCAGGTGCTGACGGGGCCAAGTGGGGTATTATGTTAAACGCAAACCAGTATGACGAACCCAATAATTACTGGTCTTTCCTCCTTGCCTACCTTGACGTCGCAAACGACTATGCAGGTTTCAGATACGTTGAGACCGAAAATCCTAATCCGCATAACAATCCGTATGGTTTGCGCATGGACAACCTCTCTGATCCGGTCAGCACTTCGATGTGCAATAACAATCCCGGAGAAGACGGATATGTGAATCTTTCTGTTGAAAAGTGGTTTGATGTCGAATGGTACATCCCAGAGAACCCGGGCGAAGATTGCATGCTTTGGGTCAACGACAACCTAACGTGCAAAGGTGATTGTTTACAATATGTAGGCAATCCTTTATACCATCAGGCAACCTCAGGGCCTATAGGTTACTTCGTCAAAGGAGCTTATTACAGGAGAGGCGCTTGCTCTACAACATGCTATTGCAGCGATAGTGGAGGCTGTCAGCAAGGTACGAATACTCTCAAACATACAGGAACAGAAGCAATATTCCGCAACCTAATTCTTTACAGTAACGATGGGACAGTTGTGAACGAGCAGATGTATCAGGCGCCGGCGGGAAACGACGTAAACCTCTCCGTTGCTGTGAGCCTCCCCCCCTATTGGTATTATACTTATCCCAAGAACATTTCACCTGAATTCTACAGTTTGACGATGACAGGCGAAGGATACAATCCCGGAGTATGCGACCGGGACCTCGGAGTACCCGACGACTGGATGGCCATCAGCCCAGGGCTTGCGGTAAGAGAATAATAAGGCAGGCAGTTTTGTTTTAGTCTTTTTTTGACAACTTTTTCACCGCTTTTAGATCCAGCAATCCGAATAAATCCACAGATAGCATGTTTACTCTCACTAAAAGCATGAACGCGACGCCCTCTGATGCGGCTAAGCCAAGGATAGTGAATGCGACGGCGCTTCCGCCCTCTGTCACACCGAGGCCTGAGGGAAGGGGGACGAAGAGCAGGGCGGTGACCAGCTGAAAGAGCATGAGGCAGTCCAGGTATGTCAAGCTTAAGCCCAGGGCTTTGCTCAGGAAAAACCATTGTAATCCGAGGGTAAACCAGCCAAAAAGACCTAAGGCCACAGTAGCATAAATCTTTTTCAAGGGGATATCTCTTGCCGCCTCCTGCATGTTTTTGATGTAGACCAGGCCTTTGTTGATGACTGGCACTGAGCCAAACAACCTGTGGGGGATATCGGAAAACAAGGCCAAGACGATGAATGCGACAAGGGACAGAGGAAAAAGCGAGACGACTATGAAGAGGGTTCGATAGGTCGCTCCTGTGAGTATAAGGGAGAAATAGATGGTCGCTAAAAGGCATAGGAAAGCCCTAAGCGACAGATAAATTCCCTGGACGAACGTTAAGACCCCCATGTTCGCTGAAATCGATGAGCCGAGCTTTTTGCTCAAGGAATATGCAGTATAATAGTAGCCCACCCGCCCGGGCGTGGGTACGCTATAGAGTAGTCCGCACATGTGAGACGATACGAAGTCTCTGAACCCTAGCTTCGAATCCTTTTTTAGGAGATTCATCAACACAAGGGAGCCTGAAAGGTCGGTTGCGAAATAACATAAAGCAGCCAAAACGAAATAGATAAGGTCGACTCGCGACAATACGCTGTAGACTTCCCGGGGATTAAAGGCCAATATGATGAAAGCCAGAAGGAGAATCCCAATGACCAAAGAGACGGCATTCCATCTTCTTCCTGCCATCAACCCTTCCTCCGAACCCTGTAGATGGTGAAGACCTGCTCGGCATTCTCTTCCCTAATGAGTTGATGGACGACTTCAAGGTCGTATCTGTTTTTCATGGACTGGCACACCCCACCCTTATGCGGCGGAAAAAGGCACCAGGCGCCTTCAAGCCAGTAGACGCAGTCCCCGCTTTCGGCAAAGACTGTATCCATCACCTTGTCGTTGGTTCCATACCATGTCTGAAGGCTGCCTATCTCGTTAATAAGAAAGATGCTGGGGTTATGGGTTAAGACAAAGCATTGCTTTGGGATCTCATCCATGTGCTCGTAGACGAAGCCGTGCATGTCTCTTGCGTACTGGGCCTGCTTGTCAGGGACTGTGATGTAATCCCAGGCGGTCTGCATGCTGTAAACCGAGATAACGGCCACGATAAGAAACATCAGATCCCTGTGTCCTGCCTTTTTGGATAGCATGCCTGTCACCTTTGATAGTCCGAAGGCTGCGATTATCACAACGGGTATGGAGTAGATGTTTGCAAACCTTGTGCCTATGCCCCCTGAAAGGACTCCTCCCGCGTAAAAGAACGTGAACAATCCGAAAAACAATCCAAACCACACAAGAGCCAAAAACAATATTCTTCTGTCAAAGAGTATTCCGTATATCACCCCAATTGCTGCAAACAACGTGAACGCCTGGGGAAACATTACGCCTGCAAACCAGTACTGGCTCATCTCATTCCACTGCCTTTTGGCCACGTCTTGGCTGAACTTTTTTTCTCTTCCTCCTGCTCCCCAGTCGTCTGTTTCTTCTGCGTTCTTTAGGTGGGCTACGTGAGGTGTGAGAAGAATTGCCAGTATCAGCCAGGGGATCCAGAATCGGAAGGACGCGAGTTCGCGTAAAATATTCTTTTTGTAAAGAAGAACAGCCAAAAAGCACACTATGATAAAAAGACTGCTTTCAGGCCTTGATTGGGCTGTGAAGGCGAGCCATACGGTTGAGAGAGCCAGCATCTTGAACGTGCCGACCCTGATGTATGCGGCAAGAAATATAAGGCTTAGAAGCGAGAATACGACGAAGAAGAGTTCAACTGATATGCTTCCGGTCCAGACGATGTGGCTTGGAAGCAGCGCCAAAAACAGGGCAGAATATAGGGCGGTCGATTCGTTTTCGGTGAGAAGGTAGACTGCAAGAAAGATCAAAAGTACTGAGATAATGCCAAAAAAGGTGAATAGATGAAATACCAGGGGATTCGACGACCAAAGGACTGCGTAAAGCAGGGCCACAAAAAACGGGTAGGCGTTCGGCTCCTTGTTTAAGATCCCCTCCCGGCATTCCGTCGGGGTCCCGTAGTTGCATAATTCGGTTTTCCCCTGCGTTGCTATGACGTGGGCGATTCCGATGTAGAGGTCTTCGTCAAAGTAGATTCTGGGAGTATGGGGTACTACTGCAATCCTGAGATAGCTTGCAACAAAAAGGATGAGGACGAGGGTGATCAACGTGTTCTTTTTTATTGGTTTGAATAGTGTTTTTAGTTCTTTGAAATTGAGGGCAATCAGGGTTACCCCGCAAATAAAGTTGACGAACAAAAAAGATACTAGGACGTACTCGGTGTCTCTTACCGTGAGGCCCCAATCGAATGCGTTGAAGGCTATATAGCCCAGTAAAGCGAAAATATTTACAGATATTAGAAACGGAAATATCCCCTTTATGATTCTAGGAATATCTGAGCGGTAAATCTTGTGTTCCATTTTCATCAAGGATTAATCCTTTTGATTTGATACTACCCCTTCTACTTCAATTCTATCAGGAAGTCCCCCATTCCCATGACGGGAGTCCTGCTTTTAACCATCATGTCGAGTGCATCGTCCGGGGTGTTCACAATCGGAAAGCCGTGGAGGTTGAAGCTGGTGTTCAACACTATCCCATCACCGGTCCTCTTTTTGACCTCTTCGATCAGCCTTCTGAACTTGGGGTTTTCGTCCCCGAGCATCTGGGGCCTCGCCGAGCCGTCGACGTTCAATATGGCCTGGATCCTGGCTCTCGCATCATTTCTTGACATGTATCCCATCGTCATGAAGTGATCGAAGGAATCGACTTTTTCAAAGAGATTCTTCGCCTCCTCTTCAAGAAGCGAGGGGCAGAAGGGCTGAAACCAGCTCCTCTTTTTTACTCTGATATTGAGCTTGTCTTTTGCATCCATGTCTCCTGCGGGCGCAAGGATGCTTCTGTTACCGAGCGCTCTCGGGCCGAATTCCATACCTCCCTGATACCACAGGGCAAAGTCTCCCCCCCCTATCAAGTCTCCCATGTATTCGGGCAGGTCATCTCTTCTTTCGAATTTCACGTTATATCCTCTGATCGCCGCTTCCATCTCTGCCTCTGAGTAGGGATTTCCAAAGTATAGATCTTTGATGCGCTGAGGTTTGGCTCCCTCAAGCATCAAACTCGCTTGGAGTGCGGAGCCGACCGCCAATCCGCCGTCGCCCATGTGGGGGAAGACGAACCAGTCCTTCAGCTGAGGCAGGTAGCGGACCTTCATGTTAAGCTTGATATTTGAGGCGATGCCTCCGCTCCAAGAGACCTTTCCTATTCCTGTTTCTTCGATGGCGTTCTCAAAGAGTTTGGTGAGATGGACTTCCAGCGTGTTTTGGGCCATGGAAGCGAACTTTTCCCTTGGAGTGTTCCAAAGGATCTTCTTTAGGCGATTGAATTTTTCAACTGTTGAATACTTGCATTTTACGTTCAATCCCTCGACTGTAAACCAGTCAAGCAGTTTGTTCTCTGATTCGTCCATCTCATAGGTGAAGTCTGCGAGGGCCATGACTTTTCCTTCGTCTTCTAGCTCCCTCATCCCAAGAAGGGTTGTTACCTGCTCATAGAATATCCCAAAGCTGTCTCTTCCCTCGATCTCGGAAATCCTCTCAAGTTCGCCTTCGCAAAAGATGTTTATCGTGCCTGACAGACCGTCTCCGATGCCGTCAAGAGTTAAAATCAACGATTTCTTGAACCCGCTTGTCAGAGCGCATGCCGCGGCGTGCGCTGCGTGGTGGTCGACGACCTCAAGGCGGTAGCCTTTGTCTTGAAAGCCTAGTCTTCTCAGGTTCTTTCTGATTATCCTTTTGCTTAGACTTCTGCAAAACGGCCATTCCTTGAATTCCGTGAACCTGTACTTGAAGTTCCTACGGAAGCCTTCGAAGGCTGGCATTTCAATCTTCCGCCTTCGGAACATGTAGTAGTTGTCCTTCATGAAGGGAAAAACCCTTGTGAGAGTCTTCGCCAGGTCGGTTGTGTTGAATGCGACGACTTCTATTTCTGCGGGGGCCAATTCAAGATAAGAAAGACATGCATAAATGGATTGTGAGGGAAATCCCACGTGGAGTTTTTTTTTGGTTAATCTCTCCTCGTTTATGGCCACCAGCACTTTGCCGTCCTCGACGATTGCGGCTCCTGCGTCGTGTCCGTCCCATATGCCTAAGATCTTCATAATCAGGTTTTTGCTTTTAGAATATACTTTGGATAAAATGGAATCCCGCGCTTATAAGTGCTGGTAGCCTACCCACTCCATAGAATTTTACCAACCCCATCATCACCTTTGGTCTAAGGTAGAATTGGAAGTATGCCCTCCGATGAAGGGGCTCTAAATTCAAATCAGGGTTGATTATGTTATGGGAGTATTCGAACATGCTCCAGTCGATGCTGTCATGGTCTTGGCCCCCAACCGACTCGTAGAGCTCTGAGCCCGGATAAGGTGTTGCAATATAGAATTCTGCGAAGTGAAGCGGGAGGGATTTGGCGAAATTTATGGTTTTTACGATTGTTTGTTCTGTTTCCCCGTTTAGTCCGAAGATGAAGTGCCCGATTGTCGCAAGGCCGGCTTTTCTTGCCATGGAGATGGCAGGCTCGACTTTTTCCACTTTTATTTTTTTGTAGGCAGAATCCAGGATCTCCTGATCTCCTGATTCAATCCCAAAAGAAACTGCAATGCATCCCGCCTCGGCCATAATGGAAAGCATCTCGAAATCGACTGTGTCCACCCTGCTGTTGCAGACCCATGTGATATCGAGTTTTTCACGGATGATCTCTTTACAGAGGTCTTTCACGTACTGTTTGTCCAAGGTGAATGTTTCAACGAAGAAGAAGAAGCTTGATACGCCGAGTTTTTTCGCGAACTTTATCTCTTTTAGGACCTGTGAAATCTTTTTTGTCCTATAGTTTAAGCCGTAGTAGCTCGGTGAAACGCAAAATGAGCATTTGTATGGGCAACCCCGCCCAGTTGCTATCATCACGTATTTTTCGCCTGTCACGGGCATTCTGTAATATGAGAGCTCGACGAGGTCCCAGGCGGGGACAGGCAGATAATCGATGTCTTCCATCTGCCTTTTTGGAGTAGTGTATACTTCCCCTCCCGTATCTTTGTATACGAGTCCATTCACCTTCCTCCAATCGGCTGAATTAGCGAGCTCATAGACCGTGTATTCCGGCTCTCCCACGATAACCGCGTCGATGAATGGTTTTTTCACAAGGTCATGCGCGAAATAGCTTGCGTGAACGCCGAAGATGATAAATTTGGTTTTTGAGGTCTTGTTTTTTAACTCCTCAATGATCTCTAGGTCGTTGAGAATAGTGGGTGTCGATGTGTTTACGACAACCAGGTCCGGATCAAACCACATTGTCGTCTTTTCGACGTAATCCCTGCTCAAGTCCGCTCCCATCGCATCTATCAATCGGACTTCGTGTTTTTCTCTTAGAAGACCCGCCATCTCAGCTAACGTCAAGGGGGGGTATACGCTTTGAAATACTGCGGCTCTGTGCTGGCAGCGGCTTTCTTTCACATATTTGTCTTTTGCCGGGGGATTAAGTAGTAAAATCTTTATTTTTATCACCTAGGATAAATGCGAAGAGTTATTATTTTGGCGGTGCATAATAAATCCTTGTGTCACCTGACTGATAAATGCTAACGTCTTGCGGGTTTGGGAGTGAAGCTATCAGCTCCCATTCACGTGGTGGCCAATAATAACAGGTCGGTAAACCACCACAAGATGGGGGGTCGATTTTATCTTTCCCTTCAAGCAAGAAATGTCGACAGTCCATCCATACCTTTGATGAGTCGGTTACAACATATGCATCTTGTATTCCCGAGCAGGCAACATTCTCGTTGATGCTTAGTATGGTGTCTTTTCTTTTAAATCCGAAATAAAATGAGAGGGCACCTGCGGTCCCACTGTCTGCATATATACGTTTCACGGGCTGATTTTTCAAGTAGTGATAACTGTCCTTTACTCCTTTTGTAATTACTTGGTTAAACCTATGTTGGTGGTATAGGAAAAACAAGGAAGAGGAAAAAAGCATTAAAACAATAAGCGATACACATGCTTTTCGCCACCCAAAACTGGAGGATTTTAGATTTAATCCAAGTGCATAAGCCAAAATTAGCATTGCCGGAATGCTGATCACTGTGAGATATCTTGGGAGGTGATGGATCGGTACGTATTCTGTTAAACTCATGGAGCCAAGTTCCAGATAAGAAAAAAATGCAGTAATCCAAAGCAGGATAGGGTAGGCACGGCGTCGGTAAAATACTAATATATAAATGAATGCAGGAATGATCGCATAAAAAAATAATCCGTATTCCCTGTGATATCTGGCGTTCCATTCAAACTTTAGGTTATTATCGACATTGAACATACGGGAAGGATAAAAGGACAGGTCTGGGTTAATACCTCTCGTTTCTCCATGGTAGAATCCTGTAATGACTGTGTGTCTTAAATAGAAGTCTTCAATCTGGCGTTCTTCAAGATAATAGAATACGCTTTCTGCATTCATCACAAACAATAGGCCCAAAACGAACAGCAGGGGTCTTACAGACAACCTTCGTTTTTTCAGGAAATCAAAGGTAAAATACGGCACGAAAAAAAGCAAGCCAATAAGGCCAGAAATCCTCATCAGGTAGGCCCATCCCACCAGCAAACCCGAAAGGAAATATAAGTAATTATCTAATTTAATTTCTTTTTTTACCTTCTTTGCTGGGGAACTTATCTTTTTCTCCCATATAACGCGTAACCCCTTTTTTTCTGCAACAAGCGTAAGAAACACACTTAACCCCAGCACAAAGGATACGGGGACATCAGGCATTATCCAAGTTGCATAAAGAACATCCAAAGGATAAAACGAAAGGAGGAAGGCTGCAATTAAGCCGGTTTTTTTGTCAAAAAGAAGTCCACCAAGATAATATACGATTACTATCTCACCCATTGAACAAATAAATGGGAACAGCACGGCGGTCAAGGTACTGACTCCAAATACCTTAAAGAAAAAACCGATTGGGAAAATATGCCCTATTCGGAGGGCGGCAAGGTTATGGGCGGGGTACTGCCATAACACGACTGACCTGTAAGCATCAAAGACGTAGCCCACATCATCAGACCAATTAAGTCCAACAAAAAAAACGAGACGTATAACCAGGCTCCAGAGTAGTACGATATAAAGCCCATGTTTCATCGATAAAGTGAATTTCTTCGGCATTTTTTTTATTTTGTTTTCACGCTACTGATTTGTTTGATGTTGGCTGTGATTCGCCTTTATTATCCGCTTTATTCGTATCCAGTTTTCTGGTTTCATCATGCGAAATACTTGTTTTAAAATATAGCTTGGCCGCAGATAAAATCGCCGATACGCCTTTCTTTGATGGTTTAAGATTTCCTCTTCGCTTAGCCCTTTTGGAATGAAAGGCTGGCGCTTTGGGAAATTTGGTCTGAAAAATTTCCAGTCAGACACATTCAATTCTCCGCTTACCTGCGATATTTGATAAAGCTCGCTTCCCGGGAAAGGTATGGTTGTGTAGAATTGAGCCAGGTCTAGATGTATTTTGCAGGCAAAGGATACCGTATCATTTAATGTGTCCTTTGTCTCTCCTGGCAGACCCAACATAAAAAATCCTCTGGATTCAATACCTTCTGCCTTAGTCCATTTCACCGCATCCTCCCCCTGCTTCAGAGTCAACCCCTTTTTTATCGAATCCAAGAGTTTCTGGGTTCCTGACTCCAAACCATAAGATATCTGCCAACACCCTGCCTTACGCATCATTGCAAGCATCTCTTTATCAACGAGGTTTGCCCGGGCAAGACAACTCCATTCAATGTCTAGTCCTTCGTTGATCAAACTTTCGCAGATAGCCATCACTCTTTGTTTTTCGATGTTGAAGCTGTCATCCCAGAAACGAATCTCTTTGGCACCATGTTTCTCCTTTAACAATGCGATTTCCTCGACTACTCGCTTCGGGGAATGGGCCCTGAATTTTTCACCAAATATTCGCCTATCGCAATAAACGCATTTGTAGGGGCAACCCCTGCTGGTGATCATGCTGCCAAGAGGGATCCTCTTTGAGATAACAGGGCTTGCTTTGTATTCATTCAGATCTATTAGATCATAGGCTGGAATCGGAAGATCGTCTAGGTTAGGGATCAATGGTTGTTTCTTTGTTGTAATGATCTCGCCTTTGTCATCTTTGAATGCAATCCCCTGGACATCCTTTATCCCAGATCCATTTTCGATCGCTTTTAGTAGATTCCTAATAGTAATCTCAGATTCACCTAAAATGGCGTAGTCAAACGAGGATGGGTTCAAATCTGAGGGGAACGCCGAAATATGGGGGCCTCCGATCAATATGGGGACATCAAACTCATTTTTAAGTTGCGCAGCTATCTCAATTGCATGATAAAATGTGGGAGTGGACGCTGAGATACCCACAACATCCACTTGATGTTTTATTTTAATTTTGGAAAGAGAGGCATCGTGTATCTCGATAACGTGCCCATCCAATCTAGCTTGAGAGGCAAGATACAGTAAACCGAGGGGTGGCGTCATAGTGGCAAAACGGGATACTGGGCCGAATTCCTCTTTTGGCGTTCCACTCGCCTGAATTAATGCTACTTTGAGAGTCATTGCCCTTACCACCACCTTAGAATGTTTCCAAGAAGGCTAGTGTATGCTTCGCAGGGGCTCCAGCAGTTGGGGCATTGAAGTTTTTTGATTTTACCGCGAAGATCAAGGGCATTGCTAGTATTCCACAACGAGTCGAGTTGAAAGTTCACCTCTCGGATGTTTCCGAGCTTTTTAGAATAGATTGAGCATGGGTAAAGGTTTCCAACAGGATCCATAAAGCAGTTGGCCTCCAATGCTTTACATGGGATGGGAGTTCGACTATTTTTTATGTAATACTCTGCCTTCTTCATATATACTTGGGGAAGAATTTTTGAGGGTTTGATGCTGAAATGCCGTTTTATTCCCTGAATGTTTTCTAACTCCGAAAGCAAAGGGCGTTTTTCGAATCCTTTAATCTCCGTGTTGCAATAATAGTGTTCAGAGTTGTGAAAGAGGTTAATATGAATGTCTCTGGGTTTAAGTGAAGGTATTTCTTCTTTTACCGCTTCAAATGTTTGATTGAATTTTCCGGTATTAATTGATGACAGTGTGAATTCAAAAAAAACTTCAAGGTTTCTTTTTTTCCCGCTGAGAGCAAAAAGTCTTTGAAACGACTCAATCGACTTCTGCCAGCTCCCTTTCGCACCCCTCAATCGGTCGTGGAGCTCTCTTGGACCGTCTAAGCTTAAAGTGACAACCATCTTTGGAATATCCATGCCCAGACACTCCTCCACCATCCCCTCAACAACTTTTGGTTGGGAACCATTGGAAGGGATATTCAATAAATAAAGATCCCTGCATGAATCCGAAACGTAACCAACAATCTCTGGCAAGTCTTTTCTCAGAAAAGGCTCCCCCCCCGTCAAACTAATCCATGAAAAAAAGGGATTTTCCACAAAAAACTTTTTTATTTCTTCGGCGCTAAGCTCATCAATTGACTTCTTTTTCCAGATATTGCATGTCTGGCATCTAAGGTTGCATTTGTAAGTGATTGCAAAGTTTATCTTATATGGACGCCTTAGGCGGAAAAAATTCGAGTAACACGCTTTTGCCGAGAGTTTTGTCAAGCCAAGTTGTGACATCGTCTAAACTAACTCCCTCACAATCCTTTTTAGAATAGCCCAGCCATCCCGGAATGTGTTCAATTTCCCAACACCCCCTTCTCTGAGTTTTTCAAAGCTTGGGATCTCAAGGATTCTGAGATTGGCTTTCGCAGCCTTAATGCTTATCTCTGTTTCGATGTCAAATCCGTTGGAGTCAAGGTGAAGCTTTGGGATGACTTCGCGCCT
Organism: Candidatus Altarchaeota archaeon; assembly: GCA_043820265.1. Lineage (GTDB taxonomy): Archaea > Altiarchaeota > Altiarchaeia > IMC4 > JBDREA01 > JBDREA01. The sequence goes on from JBDREA010000001.1 coordinate 11,840, forward strand.
TATCGCACGATATCCGTAACACAGGTCAGAGTACCTCTTGTGCCAAAGCAGGTTGACTAATGTCACAAAGAACTTGTTACCCAGATATCTGAGAAAGGTCATATCGCTTGTGCCACCTCCCTGGATGAAACGAGATCCCATCACAACATCGAATCCGGCTTCAATCCCCGCAACCATTATCCTGATCTCATTTGTCTGGTGGC
>JBDREA010000002.1:0-12234 GCA_043820265.1 Candidatus Altarchaeota archaeon
TGTTATAGTTGACAGGAAATTCCGCCTCAATCTGCCGAAGTCAACGATATCCCTTCTAAATCTTCTTGGTTCCTGGCGCCTCATCCTTTTGGCCATCGCGCTGGGAAGCTTAAGGGAAGCATACGTATTATTGGATGTGTGGCTCGGATTTTCCATGCCCTGGTTATATGATATGATCGGGACGGGGTTCTTGCTCGCATTAATTCTTGGCCTCTACAGCTACTATTGGTCGGCTCGAGAGATCAGGGATTTCGTGGAAACAAAAGAGAGGATTGGAACAAGAATCAAAGAGAAAAAATCCAAGGACATGGAGAACTGATTTTTATTAATTGCTCCTTTAAATAATATCTCATGGACAAATACTTCACCCTACTGAACGTTTTTCTATATTTCATCATGGTCGTGGAATGTCTTGCCATAATAAATGTTTTAACCACCCGGAATTTTCGGGTTCACGTTCTTGACGGAAAAATCAGCATAATGAACCTTCTTGGTTCCTGGCGACTAATCCTTTTGGCCATCGCACTTGGTAGCCTGAGGGAGGCCTACCTGCTTCTCGAGCAATGGCTCAACTTTCACATCCCAAACATTTACGGCCTCATCGGGACAGGATTCCTTTTGGCGCTGACACTGGGACTATATAGTTATCTCCAGGCAGCCCGCCAGATACGGGACTACGTGGAGACGAAAAAGGTAGTCGATGAATTAGAAGCTTAACCGGTTACACCTTCTATGCTACCCTCTAATTTTTTCCGATTATCCTGTTTAGTCCGTTTATGAAGGCTATAATCGAGGCCATTACGATGTCTGCATCTACTCCTCGTGCCATCGTGTCCTTAGTACCTCTAGAAACCCTTATTGTGACGTCGGCGAGGGCATCGGATCCACCGGTTATCGCGTCTAAGTGGTATTCTTCCAGCCTAATCTCATTGTCGCCTATCGCTTCTCGGATAGCGGTCAGGCTCGCATCCACTGGGCCCACTCCCTCGGCTTCGCCGGTCTTCTCTTCTCCGTTCACCTGCAATCTCACTTTTGCCTTCGGCTTAACACCTAGTTTAGTCGAAAGTTGAAGGTCAAGAAGGTGCACCAGTCTTTTGTCCTTTGGGACTTTCCCCACTACGTCCTCTGCTATTGCGATGAGGTCTTCTTCTACGACCCGTTTGCCTTTCGCCCCGAGATCCTTGACCTTAGACGTTATCTCTTTAAGCTGGTCGTTGTCCACGCTTATCCCTAGTTCCGTCAGCTTTGCCTTTATCCCATGGACTCCAACGTGTTTTCCTAGGACAAGCCGGGTATGGGCGCCTACCATCTCGGGGGTTATGACCTCGTAGGTCTCCTTTTTCGCCAGTACTCCGTGGACGTGAATCCCCGATTCGTGGGCGAATGCGTTATCCCCTACAATGGGAAAATTCGGCATGACCCTGATACCAGTGAGCCTTTCTACCAGCTTACTGGTTGAATACATCTTTTCGGTTACAATGCCTGCTTCTATTCCATAAAGCATCTTGCATCCGAGGACGACCTGCTCCAAGTCTGCGTTTCCTGCCCGTTCTCCAAGACCGTTTATTGTCACATGTGGGATGCTAGCTCCCGCTACGACCGCAGCGACTGAGTTGGCTACTGCGAGCCCGAAGTCGTTATGGCAGTGGACTGCGAGGGGGACTTTGATACCGTCTTTTACAAGGTCGGAGATTAACTTACTCATCCTCTCAGGCGTCATGATGCCGACGGTGTCCGGGATGTTGATGTGGTCGACCTTCATATCCTGTGCCAGCTTGCAGACTTCAAGGAGGTAATCGTACTCTGTCCTGCACGCATCCTCGGGGCTGAAGTGGACCGGCTTTCCTGCATCGAGCACGTACTGGATGCTTTCCTCGGCCTTTGAGAGTATCTCCTGCTTTCCCATCTTCAGCTTGTATTCTCTGTGAAGCGGGGAGGTCCCGATGAAGATGTGGACTAGGTCTACTTCGCATTCGATCGCCACTTGCATATCTTTTTGCGAGCAACGGGCTAAACCGCAGACAGTAGACTTTAGCCCAGCTTGCGCTATCGCTTTTACGGACTGGGCCTCCGTCTCTCCTGCTATCGGGAAACCTGCCTCGATTATGTCCACTCCAAGTTGGTTCAGGGCCTCCGCTATCCTGATCTTTTCATCTACTGTGAGCGCCACTCCTGGGGTCTGTTCGCCGTCCCGGAGCGTCGTATCAAATGTCTGAATCATTCTCTTTTTCTTGTTTTTTTGATTTTTTTGTTGCATGTTGAAACACCTCATAAACATTATTTTGATTAATCTATAGTTTTATTCCGCGAGCACCTCAAGACTTCAGATTCGAAATCTAGGCTCGCACAATCAATAAAAGCAGCAAAAGCAGCAAAGAGCCAAGGCTATAACGTGAATCCTTTCGTCCTGAAAAAATGCAATTGGCTCTCATAATGAAATAAGATTACGCAACGGGACTATTTAAAATCAAGGGGTTTAAGTTTTCTTCTTGGGTTTATCCTTCTTTTTCTCAGAATCCACGGCTTTCTGTTTTTTTCCTTGTTTTTTGTCTAGATTAGCTTGTTCCTTTCTCATCTCTCGCTCTGTAGTCGCAGCTTTTTCTTCTTGAACTTGATCCAATCCCTCATATGATCTTTCTTCCCTTTGGGCTGCTTTGCTATCCTCTGCCGCCTGTTCGTTCAATTTCTTTGTCTCCTCATCCACGCCTTTATTCAAGTCCTGACCCATCTGTTTGAACAGACCGTAGCTAGGTTTTCTCGGCGGCATCTGAGGGCCAGGTTCAGAAGGCTGACCTCTTTCTTCTGCTTGAGGTTTCTCAACAGCCGAACCAGATTCATTTTTGGATCCCCCTGATATAGTCCCAGGGGAATCAATACGAGATTCTCTGTCTTGGTCCCAACCATTGGCAGGAGATGGTTTATCTTCTTTCGGCTTAGTTTTCTCAGCCTCAGTTTTTTCCTCGTCCTGAAGAGTGGTTTCTAGCGTTTCTCCCTGCGTCTTTCTTTGAGCTCGTTCAGCGGCTGCGATATGTCTGGAATGCTCTTGGATGAATTCGTTGCTGGCGGTCCCTTTCCTTCGGTGTTCAGCCAAATCGACCTTTTCTTCGGCGGTCATATCAATGCCCCTATTAGCCTGTTTAAATTCTAATTCGGCGTGTCTAATCTCTTCTGGTGTACCACGCCCAAATTCTCCTTTCTTAAACTCGTTAAGTTCTTGGGACTCCTCAGCGGTCATCTCCCCACTACGCGTTGACCATTTTTCCTCCAATTCTTTATATCTGCCAGGGTGAGATCCCCATTGATCATCATCCATTTTCTTCCATCTCACAGCCGCTTCACTTTCTCGTTTGCTTAATCCCTCAGTATAAGGCTTAGCTTTTTCGGCTTCGATATCTCGCAGCTGCCTATCGGTTAGAGTATCTCTGTTAAGCATTCTTCCACTTCTTGTTGAGATGAACTTGTTTTGTTCGTAATCTAGTTGACTGTAATACTTGTCTTTGTTTTGCTCGTATTCATCAGATGAAAAGAAGTTACTTTTTCTCAGATTGTGCTCTTCAATCTTCTGTCTGGTTGCCCTCATCTTTTCCGGATCACCCGGTCTAAGTCTGTCTGTTTCGTCGAATTTCTGTGGTGCTGGCACCTCCCCGGGAGCCGCTTCAGGCTTCTTTTCTTTGCTTGGAGTCGGTTTCGGTTTCTCGTCAGATTTTGTTTCTTTTCTATCTGGGGATGGTTTTTTCTCTTCTTTTGGAGACGGAGCCTCTCTAATTCCAAGGGCCGCAGCACCTCCTGGACCAAGTTCACCTAAAAGCTTCTTTTGGGTGTTTGGGTCGAGTTCGAATCCTCCGGGTCTCCTGTGCTTGCCCATGTTCGTCAAGCCTTCGGCGAAGTACTCGTTCATCGCAACATCTGGTCTTTGCTTGGATTTGAGGCCTAAGTAGTCGTCGTGGTTCCAGTCATTAAATACTTCGCCCATAATTTTTGAACGTTCGTTTTCAGGCACGCTGTCCCAGATTCCTCTCAACCGGTCATTTCCTATTTTATCGAGTTCTCTGTGGGCGAGCTCGTGGGTTCGAAGCGTGCCGTATCCCACTCCCGTCCGTGATTTATTGAACAAGTTAAGCGACTCGTTTTTCTCTAACGCTTCACTAAACTCACCAACTTTTTTATCGACCTCCTTATCTAAGAGCTTCTTATCGGGCTCGGCTTTCTCATTCCCACGGATCAAATCTTCCCGGTACGCGTCTGCCAATTTTCTATCATATTCTTTCTTCCTTGACCCTGTGATAGTAACCCCTGGCAGTTCATTTTTCAAACCGACTCTGTCAAAGTCTATTGCCAGGCGGGCCACGTCGGCTTTTCCAGATTCTGCATCCCTTACTACCCTGTTCGCACCAGTCATCTGCCCCTTGAACTTCTCTCCCATATCGCTTTTTCGGTAATGCTCCGATACCTGGGCTTCCGACTTGTTCGCTGCGAATTCATCTTTTCCATAGAACTGTCTTTCACCTCCGGCCTTTTTTTGATCCTCATCGTATTCGTTGCTTGAGAAAAAGTCTCCCTTCCCCGTTTTCTGGTAGTCATCGACTTTTGATTGGGTTTGATTTTGTTTTTCCTGGTTGATCGGCCGGTGGGGGCTGTCGGGCGTCGACCTACGCCTTCCTCCAATGGCGGAAACAAGCATCTTTCCTCCCAAAGATGCTCCTAATCCTATCCCAATAGCAGCCGGTAGAAAGATCGGGGTGAATAGGCTTCCGACAAGGCTTAATCCAACCCCTGCCTTTAAACCGAATTTCACCGGACTAGCCTTCCATTTATTGAATGTTTCCTTCGCTAATCTCCCCATGCTTCCATAACTCCACTTGTCTCCGTCGTATTTTCCCCCAAGTGCTCCTCCAATGTGCCCCATCGTCTTTGAACCTGGCATATGTTCCCCGTAAACCGATTTATTAAGGTCGAACAGCACTCTCCCGATGGGGACGGTCCAGCTCGCAAGAAGGTTGTGACCCATGCTTCTTCCGACAGACCAGACCTTTTCCCCGAATCCCTTGGCCATCCTAAGCTCAAAGAACCTCTTCTCGTCAGGGCTTACCAAATAGTTTTTCTTGTCGTTTTCATACTGCTTTCTTATCTTCTTGCTCACCGCATCATCTTCTCCGAGAATCGTCCTAAACATATCCTTTCGCTTTTTCACATCATTTATGTCTCTATCCCCCAGTCGAGTCTTCGCCGTATCATAAAGCATCTTATACGAATCGCTTCGAAAACTCCTCTCCTTTGTGATTATCTCATGGGCGATTGCTCGGAAACCCCCCTCCCCTGAGGCGCCTCCCCGTCTAAAGTATCCGGATAATTTTGGGCCAGACCCGCCACTAGACGGTCTGTTGGGTTTCTCGTGCATTCCTGAACTTGGAGTATGATGGCCTCTTCCCATGCCCGCATATTGGCCTGCAGCCATCAACGCCCCGGAAAAACCAGCCCCCCTCATCATGTTACCCAAAAACACCCTTTTAGTGCTGCTCATGGTTTCACCGGTTGCAGATATGGCGCCTCCGACGTGGCCGAGCATCCCTGTTATCTGCATGGGGTAAAATGCAAGCATAAAAAGCAAAAGACAAAGCCAAGCCAAACTCATAACCGCATTCGTCGCATCCGCAGAAAGAAAGAACAAAGCGATGAAAACAGCCTGGATGATGGGCATGAAAATCCAGATGACACTAGACCTGAAAAGCTTTTGACCCAGCCCCTTGGTGAACTCGAAAGTGTAAAAAAACATGGTCAAGGGAAAAATAGCACCAAAAATCATAACCATCAGGTACCTGAACACCAAAAGGAGGACGGGCGTGAGCAAAATCGTGACAATGAAAGGGATAGGGATTCCAACCGGTAAAAAACAGATGATGACAATGATAGTTATAAGTATCATCATCCCGGGAAGGAAGCCCTCCAAAAAGTTGTATATCCCATCCCCTGCGATATATGTTTCGGCGATATCCATGATATTTTTCACTATAGTTGTCTCCATGTCGATGAATACCTGAAATAGTATCGGAGAAAGGGAAACGAAAACCATTCCAGTTAAAAACCTCTGCAATCTGTCCTTAAATTGTACCCTCTGCCTAGGGTTTTTCGAACCCCAGATGATCATTATGCCGTAATAGAGGATGAAAACCTGGTATATAGGCATCAAAACAACAAGCATCATCTTTATGATGTTTGAGATGGCTGGTAGCGCACAATCTTCTTGGTAGTTACAAGGCGTACCGGGAGGATCTTCATGGTATAGCGGGTAAGTCCTCGGATTCCATTTCATGGTTACTGTGACGATCTTAATCAACCACACAAAAAAACCCCTGAAAATATTCGATAGTCCATCCAATATTGGCTGAAAGAAGCCTGTACCGCTCTCATCCTCTTCGGCTGCAACCGCGTTAAGTAAAACAAACAACAAACCTATCGCTAGAAAAAACAAAAACCCAAATTTCGCCTTTTTAGCCCGAGTATCATCCATCTTTGGCAGCCTAGAACCCTAATCTCGGCAAGAAAGCCGAAAAGAGCCATATATATTACTTATTCTTAGGGAGAATAAGATGAAAAATTAAAACGCTCAGATTCCACTGGTCTTTTTGTTCGATGGTATCCAGTGGACTCTTGCTTGTCACGACCACTGATTAAGTCATGCCACTGATCTACACGAGGAACGGCTCTGCCGTTCCTGTGCACTAAGAAGGCTCTGCCTTCTTGTGCCCAAGGTTGCCCTCAAGGCAACCTTAGGGCGCAGGAAACACTAGATTTTCCGATAAACGGAAAATCTGTGTATCACAACCGCTTTGCGGTTGTGCATATCCAGAAGGATATCCTAGCGTTGATCGGTGGTCGTTGACATATAGCATGTATTTTTATAGCTAGAAGGCCTATTTTCTTGCCGTTAAACTAAAAATTGAACCAAAGTGGCTATATTATCTAAAGGAAGAGTCTGTAAACTCCTAAAGGGCAGAGACGCTGGAAAAGTCTGCGTAATAACCGCAAGAGTAGACGAAAAGACGATGTCGGTGACCGGCCCAAACATCAAATCCGGCAAAGTTAACTACAAGCACCTGGAACCCCTTCCCCTCGAAGTGAAGGTAACCGAGAAATCCACTCCAAAAGAAGTTTCCGAAGCATTGGAGAAGGCGGGAGTGAAATACTGATTTAGTCCCTGAATTACGCGAAAAGCCGGGGTACGACGGAATATGGAATTCTTACAAAAAGAGGAGACTCTAATCAAAGACAGCCTGGAAACCGATCCAAGCCGAGGGTGTCCTCCAGACCAAAGAAAAATAAAAGATTACTTATCAAAGGGTGTAGTCAACATAGACAAACCAGCAGGCCCCACATCCCATCAAGTCACCTCCTGGGTGAAAGAAATAATCGGGTTGGAAAAATCAGGCCACAGCGGAACACTCGACCCAAAGGTAACAGGAGTCCTACCTATTGCCCTTGACGATGCGACAAAAATCGTCAAAACGCTTCTTCTCGCAGGAAAAACCTATGTCGGAGTGATGCAATTACACTCGGATGTCACAGAGAACAAAGTGAAGTCAGCGATGAGCCAGCTGCAGGGTACGATCATCCAGCGGCCACCTCTGATTTCAGCTGTGAAAAGGCAACTGAGGATAAAAACAATCTATGACCTCCAACTAATGGAAAAAAACGATAAGACAATATTGTTCAGTGCAAAGTGTCAAGCGGGCGTCTACATCAGAAAACTTTGCCATGACATAGGATACCTCTCAGGGGCCCGAGGTCAGATGACCGAACTTCGAAGAACGAAAGTCGGATTGTTCACAGAAGAAAACCTAATTAAACTACACGACCTCGTCGACGCTTACAAGGACTTCCAGGAAACAGGAGAAGAAAAAGAACTTAGAAAAATCATTTATCCAATGGAGTACGCAGTAGGGCACCTGCCTAAAATCTGGATAAAAGACAGCGCCATAGACGCAGTATGCCACGGAGCAGACCTCTCCATGCCAGGGGTATCAAAACTTTCCCCTAATATCGACAAGGGCGATGAAGCGGCGATCTTTTCTCTTAAAGACGAGTTAGTAGCCATCGCAACCTGCGAAAAAACCAGCAAAGTTATCATGGACTCAAAAACTGGAGTCGCAGCAACACTTAAAAGGGTCACAATGGAGCCGGACACCTACCCCCGAAAATGGAAGAAGAAAACCTGAAGAACGTCTTTTAAACATATCTATCAAAATATAGTTGAGGGCGCAACTATCTAGACAAACTTCTGCGCCCTCAAATATATTCGCGGTCATAACGAATACTCACTTTGTCCAAAAAGTTATGACCGCAACTATAAATTTTGAAAATGACACTCGACCCCAAACTCTTGGAGATACTCGCCTGCCCAAAATGCAAAGGCGACCTCGAATACGTTGACAAAAAAGAAGAACACAACCTCACCTGCAAGGCGTGTAAGCTACGGTACCGCATCGAAGACGACATACCCATCATGCTGATCGACGAGGCTGAGAAGATCTGAAAGTTTATCTATTAGGTGGGCTCGACCGATACGCTTGTTGTGTAATCATCACTCTTCCAACAAGTAATCAGAACTGGATGAGTTTGAACATCTCCAAGTGATTCAATCTCCAGCATATAATTCCCTTTTTCGCACACGCGTTTACCTTCAACATAGGGGCAAATCACATCCTCACAGTCTGATAAGATCGATCCAATAAAAGGTTTTGACACATCGGTTATGCCTGCTTCATTTTGGACTTTTATTTGTATGATGCTTCCATCAAATATGATCCCAACAGCCTCTGATGGAACATACACGTTCACCAAGGTTTTCTGTGGGTGACCGTGAACGTAAATGTATCTGCATGCCTCCTCTATCTGTACTACAGCCCGGTCTGCAGCATCTACACCCTTGGGTATATCATGTTCACCCCCGATTAATAGAAAAGTCGAAATATAAAGGAAAAAACTTAAGGCGAGAACAAATGTGGCAATAAAAACAAGAATGCTATTCTTTTTCATGGAAAGATATCTGATTGAATTGAATAAAAAAAGAAAAGCGTGCGCCGAGGTTGAGACGCTCAAAATCCCATAGGGGATTTTGGCGCGCAAAATTCGCGGAGCGAATTTTAGCGTTTGAACTCAAGATCCCTTGCGAGAACACGTTTGTCTCGGATGTTATTTGTCTCGCCGAGGTTGAGATTTGAACTCAAGATCCCTTGCGGGAACACGCTTTCCAAGCGTGCGCGTTACCAGGCTCTGCCACCTCGGCGTAGTCTTCCTTTTTGTGTATGTAGCCGAGGTTTGCGACACGAAGTGTCGCGTCAACCTCGGCGAGCTTGAGCATCACTTTGTTTTGGATGCCTTGGTTGTGTATGTAGCCGAGGTTAGAAACACGAAGTGTTTCGTCCACCTCGGTGTGCTTCGGAAAAAAGATAGGTATTGGATGAATATAAGTTGTTACTTCTTTATTTTGTTCAACGAATCTACTGGGATTCGTTTAAATCCCAGTAAACTTCTTTCTCTTTTATTTTTCTTTTGGACTAATCTCCTCTTAATATAGTGCTCTCAATAATTATTGTTGAGTATCAATTTTAGCAAAGATGAAGTTTGTGTCTTCGGATCTCGTTGTAATCGATCGGGAGTTGTCTGATCTCGATAAGTTTGCAATCGATTTCGTTAAGGTTCTGCGTAACCATACACCTTATGTAATCGTCAGCGGATATGTCGCGATAATGTTTGGGAGATCGCGTGGTAGCGAGGATGTAGACATAATCATCCCCCCCTTTGATTTTAGTGCGTATTCAAAGCTGATTGGAGACCTGAAAAGCAGTGGCTTTTACTGCCTTCAGGCCGATGAAATCAAGGAGATTTACGAATATGTCAACGAAAAGATCCCCCTTCGGTTTGCAAAACGCAACACGGTCATCCCCAACATCGAGTTGAAGTGTGTGAAAAATAAGGTTGAAGAGTTGTCTCTTGATAAGCCGATTACTGTAAGGTTAGGGAGTGAAGAACTTTTTATATCCAATCTCGAACTCCAGGTAGCCTTCAAGGAGGAAGTGTTGAAATCCCCCAAAGACATCGAAGATGCACGCCATCTACGAAATGTCGCAAAGAAACATCTTGATCTGAAAAAAATCGAGGAATATAAAAGACTGCTAAATGAAGTTTACAGATGAAAATCTTAAGGAAAGGCTGAAGTTCGTCGACCTTTGGTCCAAGTACGTCCTCGAACACGACGACCGGGACTGGTCACACCAACAGAACGTCATCATCAACTCAGGCCTACGGTCCTCTACTCTGACAAAGGAACAGTTCCTAAACATGAAAAGTCAGGGCAGACAAATACCTCCAACACCCAGGCGAGCTTAGCAGGAGGCAAAGGTTGCGGGCGCGAAAGTGCCCGATTATATCTCGGCGAACCTTTCTCTTTCTATCTTTTAGTTTAGTCCTTCCTTTTACTTTTTATGTCTCCTCATAAATCCCCTGGTTCGAATGGGCAGAAACCTGGCAGTAGATCTACTGATCCCTTTAGGTTGAGTCGGGATTTAACTGGTCCTCTGAGGGAACAAGAGGGAGTCCGTCTGAGTGAAGATGCCAAGGTTGCTGGGGCCCGTCGCCTCTGGGTCGAGTCGATGGGAAAGCGCTGCAAAGAGCTCGGATTAAAGCAGGTCCCTAAGGTATTATTTGTCACTGATCCAGGAGTTTTGGCAGACACTAACCTGAAAGAGCATAGAAATGAATTTGTTTTTGGAGTCTACAGTGAATCAGGAAACCAGGTAGGGGAATTACTCACTGCTCATCAGCTCTTTACAAGCACGGAAGCTGATAGGAGAAGAAGAATGATTGAGAAATATGGGCTCCTGCCCTGTGAGGTTTGTCCATTGATCTACAACCGAAGGGAGGGAGCGTGTGCTATGGTCTACATCAATCCTGACAAGGCCCATGAGGTAGGGGAAATGCTACCTCAAAAGCAAGGCGAAGTGATCAATCATCATATCGCTAAAATCCTACTTGGACATAGCCGACCTAAACCCCAGCTTGATTATGCCTTTAATTTCATCGATAGATTTCGGGTGTTAAAGGAGGCAGGTGATGAAGAGGGTTTAAAGGAACTCACCGAGTTCATTCTGAAGGGTGCCAGAGACTTAGGCGTGGACGTTCTAGAGAGTATGGCTCTTCCGCCTGTGCTACCTGGTTCATTCGATCAAGAGGTCAGAGAAAAGATGGGTGTAAATGACGCATTCTATCCAAAAGAGGGTCTAGGGATAGCTGCAGCAATCCTTTTTAGCCAACCAAATAAAACTAAGGGAGTTACTTCACAAGAGCCTCAAGAGTTTTCAATCTCTGATCTCAACGACATTGAGGTAATGTTAGCCACCTCCTACTTTGATCCGCACGGTCCCTTGGAAGCAATAGAATTCTGCCGCAATCTAGCAAAGGCAAAAAACGAAGACCCTGACTATCTCAATCGCATTGCCAACCGAAGACGAGACATACTTAATATAACAACTATAGATGGAATCGGGGGGTATAAGCCTCCCGAAGAAGCATTCAAAGAGGATAAGGGATTAAAATCCGTCCTAGCAGGTAGGTTTCTTTCCATAAGGAGGATGAATGAAGCCGGACCAGACGCGCCTCCAGAATGGACTCAGATCTTAGGTCTGAAGAAGTGAATGCGGGGGATTGTTTACTATTTACTCTGTAACTGACATCAGGTTTATCGGTACGTATCCTTTGAAGGTGTGGATCAAGTCCATGTGCCGTAGGTTTTGGCTCCATACGTCTGTGTGAGTTGCAACTGTATCTCGCCCAGCTGAGACATTTGCTAGTCCTGCACCGGCCATTCCCTTTTGCCCTCCCCCACCTCTAAACACAACTGCACTTGTCTCGTAAACGCTCGTCTCGGTATGTTGTGCTTTTACTGGGGGTTGGGAGACTTCAATGACTGTAATCCCTAGGGAACCGAGGAATGGATTGTCTAAGTCGCTTGAGGCTTTTCCGTCGGATATGGTTGGTTTGGCTAAAATCATTTCTGCCTCTTTTGGTTTGTGGACTAGTCCTAGGAACCATTTGACGAATTCTCGCTTAGATTCGGCGAGTACATGTTGCCTGAACCCCCTATTTGTAATGGCCCTTAGTTGGGCCTTATCTGTTTTTGTTAATCCCGCTGAGAATCTTTCCTCTAAAAGATCAACTATCTCTCTTTTCGCCCCAGGG
>JBDREA010000003.1:0-12315 GCA_043820265.1 Candidatus Altarchaeota archaeon
TTAACTTCGCCTACCAAAATATTGTACCGATACTTCGGAGAAAAAACCAGGTGAAAATTCACCTCGCCGCAGCCGTGGCTTACGCTAATCAAGTCCATAATTTACACCTCCATGCGGCGGTTTCCAAAGGTCCGCCGAAGGGGGACGCCGCCGCTTGGAGACCTATTAGAAACACGAGAATTTAGGGTCGGCTTTCATCTGCGATGCAAAGCATCGCAGTATTCAGCCGACAAGATTGGATAAATCAATAATTCTAGGAATTCCTTGCAGAATTAGATAAATTTATCCTTTAAATTCCGTATGTCCGAAGTGCACGAGTAGGTCTAACCCCAGTTTCTTTGCCTGCTCCTCTTTTAAGTCGCAAGCACCGTATGTGGGGTCGGTGAATATGATCGTCTTAGCGGCTGTTTTTTCCTCGATCTCAGCTGCGATCTCAACTGCCCTGGATTTCAATCCTTCGGGGAATTGGAGACCCACAACCTGGGCTTTAGACGATTTTATTTCAGATATTATCCTTTCCAATTCAAAATCGTATCCTTTATCGTTACTCATTTCTCTTTTTTCGGATCGCCCTAAACTCCTTTAAGACTAGTCTTTCGTCCTCGCTTAAGCTCTCCAGATCTAGAGCGGCTATATCATCGTTTGTTAAAAACGCATATAAGACATCCTCTGGATAAAGGTTCCGGCCCATGACTGCCCCATCAATCGCGAGTGCGCAGTTGGAACCACATGCGGCGTCCTTTATGCTTTCTTTGTCGCATTGCATGCTTTTTACCCGCCCAACGATCGAGTTATCCTCTCGCATAAGCCTGCTTCCCACTCGAAGTGTGCCGGCAAGCACTTCAACCCCTACGATCGCAGGTTTGCACTGCCTAAAGATACATCCTGGCACAAGCTTGACTTTAGCTGGGGGAGTATGTTCTTTTGCGGAGGCCAATTTTTCGGATTCTTTTTCCTCTTTCACCCAGAGTTCATAGTCGTCAAGCAATTGATAGATGACCTTAGCGGAAAGAATCTTAAGACCCAGGTCTTCAGCTGTCTTTTCGGCTTCAGGCAGAATCTGTGAGTTAAAGGCCAAGATTACGCCAAGAAATCGATTTTCCTTTGAGACCGCTGAAGCAGTGATTATATCGTTTTTTCCGACTTTTCCGATGGTTCCTTTGCGAATCGGGATGTCTTTGTCGGCCAACATTTTGACGAGCGCCTCAAGTGAGCCTAAAGTGTCGGCTTTGACTACGACCCCCAACTTATCTGATTCGAATTCCACGGAACCTATCTCTTCAAGGACTTTTTCAACCAGCTCTGCGCCTCCGACATAGACAGGAGCCCCCGCTAAAGCAGTATCAAGGCAGGGTGCCACTATCTTAATCCCTGAAGCTGCATAGACCTCTTTTACGTTAAGGAATTTCTCTTTTGGATCGCGCATCTCATCCAATGGTTTAGGGCGCAATAAAGCCTTGACCTTCGTGACGATCGGAATTTGTGCTCCAACGACGATTGAGTCCCCTTTTCTGATCACTCCGTCATAGATGATTGTATCTATCGTTTTTCCCAGCCCGATCTCCTCTTTCACCTCCAGTATCGTCCCTTTGCCGGGGGAATTTGGTGCCACTGTAAGGCGCTTTGTGAGGAAAGCCTGCGACAACCCCACCAGAAGAGTCAAGGCTTCTGGAACCCCTTGTCCAGTTTTTGCTGAAACCGGAACTATTGCCAAGCGTTTTGTGAAATCCCTTACGTTATTGAACAAGTCTCCGTCAAATCCTTCCTCAGACAATTCCACTATCAAGTTGTAGTATTTTTTTTCGAATTCTTCGTGGACAAACTGTGGCTGCTTTTCCAGGGGAGTGTCCTTTATCCAACCAGAAAGTGAATCGACTTTGTTGGCTAAGATTATGAAAGGGACCTTATACTGTTTTAGTATAGATATCGCCTCCCTGCTTTGTGGCATCAGGCCGTCTGAAATATCCACTACAAGAACTGCCAAGTCCGCTACGGAACCCCCTCGCTGCCTGAGATTTGTGAAGGCCTCATGGCCGGGTGTGTCAATGAATAAAAGCCCCCTGAGTGGAACCTTCAACTGCGACTCGCTTAGAAGCCCCTTACAGACGTCTTTTATCACTTCAAAGGGGACGTCTGTGGCGCCTATATGTTGGGTTATACCCCCAGCCTCACGGGAAGCAATAACACTTCCTCTAATGTAATCTAAGAAGGTCGTCTTTCCGTGATCTACATGACCGAGTACTACGATAATCGGTTCTCTTGTTTTTGGGGAACTCATAGTCGGCAAATAGATAAGGCTTTAATGCTTAAAATTTCGTATGATGAAAAAGAAGGCCTCTACCTAGATTGGTTGTGTACAAGGTATGCCATGAGAAATAACGAGATTATTAGCACGGGAAGGGCAAAAAATTCCAGGTAACCTAGGCTTGCCGTTTGACCACCCACCAAAGACCTAAAAAATCCACCTATAACACTCGTCGATATGAGTGAGTAAGTGACGACAACCAAGGCGAGTATCACAAGAAAGCTCGTAGCCCAAAACTTAAACCTCTGATTTCTTAGGGGTCCTTTCGCGTATCTTTCTGCGAGATATGTCTTTCGAGTACCTTTTGGAGCGACCTTTGATACGTGAGGGATCTGATATTTATCGTCCTCGATGGAATCACGATCTAGTTCTTCGCCCATGTTTCCCACCCGATATTTTGGTTTTTCGTTTAGAGATAGGTTTTTCCGATTTAACTAATTCATCCGGTAAAGTTATGATGCTTGCAGGCCTAAAGACCACGAATTCTATCAATTTTCCTTTATCTTTAACCCTTTTCAGTTCGACTGAATACATCTCCGTTTCTTCGTCGTATTCGTAGACTGCGCCCTCTTTCAACTGATTCACCTCTGCTCTTATTATTACTTTGGATTAGGAGGAGAAAAAGGTATTGGAAGTTCTCCTAGGTGAGTTGCCTGAGGATGTTTTGTGCTGTCTTTTTGCCGACCAACGAACTCAATTGAGAGATAGATGCCTCCTTTAATTCCGTGGGACGCTTTAATCCAGCGTTAAACAGCTTCCTAGCCCTCACACGCCCTACTCCACGGATCTTTACGAGTGGAAGAAGTTCGGCTTTAACCCCATGTTTGATGCGGAGTTCCAGGTCAAACAGGACTTTCTTTGCAAACTTCAGCTTTTTAATAGAAGCAAGCTCCCTGGCAGAATAAACTAGCCACTCAAGGTTCTGGAGCTTGGAATAAAGAAGGCCCGGAGCAACGTTGTATTTTGTAAGTAAATCTTGTTCGCTTTCCTCGTTTGCCCATTCAGAAAACATGAAGGCTAAGAGTACTCGAGGCAGAAACTGCCAGTCGCTTCCAAAACCTGAGATGTCTCTTAGAAACTCGTCCTCGTAGGTATAGGCCCGCTCCCAAAGTCTTGCCTCATTTGCCTGAGCAACTCTCAGATAAGGTTGGATTTCCGTGGCATCGCAGATAACATCTAAAAGACCCAGTATGGAATCCGTCTTTTTTATTTCGATTAATGGGAGGAATTTCAAGTAGTTTTTTGCTGTTAATGGATCAATGTAAAGCTCACTTACTCGTGAACCGATCGCAGTTGGTAGAAGAAATCCTTTCTGTCTCCAAATCAAGCCCCAATCAACAAGTTCTTCCACAATCTCTCTGATTTGAGCGGTGAATTTTTCTTTAATCCCGTATTGGTGGCCGAAGAATGTCGAGGAAAAAAACTCGTATAATGCATCCTCTGTACGCGTGTAATGGGAAGCAACCGACGATAGGATATGGAATCTTAAAACCGGTTTGGCTCCAAGCCTTGAATGGATGTCTTCCACTACTCCGTCAATGTAGTGATCTTGAATGTACTCTTTTTCTGATTCCGTCTTGGCGAGCACGTAAACCTGACCTATCTTATCATAGGCAGGTCGACCTGCTCGTCCAGCCTGCTGCTTATATTCTAAAACAGGTATGTAATGGCTTCCTCTTTCGCCGTATCTTTTTAGGTCCCGAAGTATGACCGTTCTCGCAGGAAGGTTCACTCCGGCTGCGAGCGTCGGGGTTGCGACTATAACTTTCAGAAGGGAAGCCTTGAAGGCGTCTTCGATTAAAATCCTTTGTTTATTAAGAAGCCCCGCGTGATGGAAGGCTGTGCCTGCCGTCACGCATTCGGATAGACGTATGCACTGTTTGGTGGGGTTTGGAAGAGCCTGCTTTACGTCTATTGTGATAGATTGAAGCTTCTTAGTTTCTTCGCCTTTTAGAAGCTTTACGGAAAAAGCAAGGTCTTCTGCCACTGATTCAGCGCTCCTTCGGCTGTTCACAAATACGAGGAGTTGTCCGCCTGATTTTACCGATTTTGTTACCAGCTCCCTGATTTTTTCGATCTTGTTTTTTGATTCGATCACCTCTTCAACCAGCAACACGGGCCGCCAGTCGGATTGAACGAGTTTTGCATCCATCCAGTTAGAGATCTCATCTGAGTTCCCGATGGTCGCAGATAAACAGAGGACCTGTATTTCATCAAATATCTGCCGAAACCTGGTTATCAACACCTCATAGACGGGTCCGCGATCTGAACCTATCAGATGCACTTCGTCAACCACCAACAAACCAATATTTTCAAATAAATTCGTCTTTGTGCGTAGAAGGGAATCACATTTTTCTGCGGTCGCGATGATGATGTCTGCTCTAATCGAGTTTTTGTATTTTGACGAATCAAGATCTCCCATCTCAAGCTGCACGGTATAGCCCAGTTCCTCGTACTTTTTGAATTCGACAAACTTTTCGTATGCGAGCGCTCTTAGGGGGACAAGATAGAGAATTTGTCCTCCATCCTTTAGGACGCGAGCCATTGCAAGCTCGGCCACGAAGGTCTTGCCGGAGGCCGTGGGAGTCGCGAGAACAAGGTTTTGTCCCGCTAACAATCCAGCCTTTACCGCATCTTCTTGCGGAGGGAAAAGATCAATAAATCCCCCCTTCTTATGGATTTCCCTAAAGGGGAGAGGCAAGTCTAAGTCGTCAACCTTCATCGTTACCATAAGTCAAAAAAAATCAGGATCCTGCAGCCATGCAGGTGGTCTTGCGCCACTCGTCGTTTATGATGTTATCGCACACAGAAATGTCCTTGGTTATCGATGCGATCTGAGTGTAACACAAATTTCTTTCCCCTTCAATTGACAATTCCTTGCAGAGCTCGGGCTTCTTTTTCACTTTGGCGACCTTGATGTAGCACTCCTCCCGTTTCATATCGTCATCCTTTATCTGGTTGCACTGTTTGAGCTCAGGAGCAGTTGAAAACTTAGAAACCTGCTCCTCGCCTCCACCAAGGCAGCCTGCAGAAACCAACACTACGATGAAAACACCTACGAGCCAAAACGAAAACCTCATGGTTCACATATCTCAACTAAAGTATAAAAGCCTAGCGAAACCGAAGAGAAAATAAAAGGAAGAATGTTATAGCAACCCTTGCTCCTTAAGCACTGCTTCGATTTTTTCTTTGCTTTCCGGTTGGGGTTCGACGAGTGGCAGCCTCACTGGCCCAGCCGTTAAACCCATTACGTTCATTGCGTATTTTACGGGGCTGGGGCTTGTTTCAACGAAGAGGACTTTGAACAAAGGCAGTAACTCATCGTGCATTCTTTCGGCCTGCTTATCTCCTGCGAGAGCTTTTGAGACGAATTCGGAGACTTTTTGAGGTATGATGTTTGATGCCACAGAAATCACCCCCTTACCCCCCACCCCGATGATGTCAAGTGTGAGTGCGTCGTCGCCTGAGATCAAAGTCAAACCCTCAATCTCTGCCTCTTTTCGAATCTGATCCATGTCTCCTGTGGCCTCCTTTAAGCCGAAGATGTTCGGGCAGGCTGCCATTATCCTCTCCGTAGTCTCTGGTAAAAGATTGACGTTGGTTCGGCCAGGTACAGTGTATAAGACGATCGGGATGTCAACGCTTTCGGAGATCTTCTTGTAGTGCCAGAAAAGCCCTTCCTGGGTAGGCTTGTTGTAGTAGGGAGTGATGACTAAGGCCCCGTCGGCTCCTGCATCCAAAGCGTGTTTGGTGAGATTCACGGCCTCGGCAGTTGAGTTGCTTCCCGTGCCCGCCAAGACTGGTACCCGGCCATTGGCTTGGTCGATGACTAACTCCACAACAGAAATGTGTTCAGCGGTTGTGAGTGTCGGGGACTCCCCGGTTGTTCCACAGGGGACTAGACCGTTTATCCCTTTTTCGATTTGAAAGTCGATGTTTGCCCTTAAGCCTTCCTCGTCCAAATCCCCGTTCTCCTTAAACGGAGTGACTATCGCAGTGAATGCTCCTTTTAATTTCATTTTAAGTTTCCCCCCGAAACATGATTTATTATCACATAAATATAAATTCATCCGCTATGAACAAGTATTTCCCGGGAGTCTATAAGCTGAAAAACCGCCCCGCAACCATCAATTCCTCTCCTAGGACTCAGGTCTACGGAGAGAAAATCATAAAGATCAAGGGAAAAGAGTTTCGTATGTGGGATCCCTTCAGAAGCAAGTTGTCGGCTGGAATACTAAACGGTCTAAGAAACTTCCCCTTCAGCGAAGACTCAAATGTCCTCTACCTCGGCGCATCCTCTGGAACAACGGCCAGCCACCTCGCAGACGTCTGCACCCAAGGCATTATTTACTGTGTGGAAATCAGCCCCAGGATGATGAGGGAGCTGATGTATGTATGTAAAAAGCGAAAGAACATGATCCCTATACTAGCCGACGCAACCCAGCCAACAACCTATGCCTCAATGATTTCGGCAGTCGACGTCATCTATCAGGACGTAGCACAACCAAACCAAGCAGAACTTTTACTAAAAAATGCCAGACTGTTTAAAGCTAAGAAAGCTATGATCGCAATCAAGGCTCGAAGCATACACACTGAGAGAAGTCCGAAAAAGGTCTGCAAAGAAGAAGTCCAAAAACTAGAAGACCACTTCAAGGTAACAGAAAACATCGACATAAAACCTTTCGATAAAGACCACGTTTTGGTAAACTTGATTACAAAATAGCTGATTGAGCTATAAGGTAAATGCTGCTTTTAAGGATTATCCCCGATTGGTTATTATGGCCTTAGAAGTAGAGATCAAGTGCAAGTGTCTTGATGCTAAGAAAGTCGAAAATAAGTTGCTTGATATGAGGGCTGTTTTTGAAAAAGAGGTCTCCCAAGACGATACCTACTTTAATTCTCCCTGGCGGGATTTCGAAAAGACCGATGAGGCTCTGCGCCTGAGGCGTGAGGGCGACGTCTCTTATCTGACTTTCAAGGGTCCAAAAATAGACTCCGAAACCAAGGCCCGTGAAGAAATTAACGTCGAATGCAAGCAAGAGATAGGAGGGATATTCAATAAATTGGATTACTCTATTGCAGGAATAATAAGAAAGAAGAGGCGCATTTTTTCCTTTAAAAAATTCATCGTATCGGTAGATTCCGTGGAAGGATTAGGGTGTTTTATCGAGATAGAATCAGATGACTTAGATGATAAGAAAGAGATGTTTTTGCTCCTTGAAAAAATCGGGTTATCGCGCGGGGACTGCACAACAAAGTCTTACTTGGAGCTTATCTTGGACAAAGCCGAAGAAAAACAGCATAAAAGTCCAGATTAGGACCCAAAGAGATGACGTTACTGAATGTTTTTAAGGAATCATTTTTTCTCTTACGAAAGGAGCCGAAAGTTTTTTTCCCAAGAGTTATCACAACGTTCCTATATTCGATTTTCAGCCTCTACTCAGCTAGATTATCTATACGGTTGGGTTTTGCGATGCAGGAAGCAATGATGCAGGGTATCGAGATGGAAGCGGTTGTAGCCCCCTTTTTCGAGGAACTCGTACTCCTTTTCATCTACTCCATATTCATCTATATTGTGGATATCGTATCTTATGCAATGTATCCAACCATCGTATTAGATTACCAAAAGGGGAAAGACATAAACCTTTCTAAATCCCTTAAAATAGCACTAGGGGCCTGGAAGACGCTGGCTGTATTTGCGTTAATAGTTTTTTTCTTACTTGGCAGCTTCACATACCTAAGCTATGTGTCATATCAACTTACCCTTAAGGATAACACCATGACATATATCCTGCCCACATTTCTATTATCAACTGTTTTTCTTCTTGCCTTTACTGTCCTGTTCTTTTTTGTCATACCCATAGCGATTGTTGAGGAGAAGTACTCAATTTATTCTATCAAAAAAAGCATTAAATTAGGAATAAAACACAGATCAGACGTCTTAAAAACTAGCATAATGTTTCTAGTTCTCGTATTCGCAACATTGACCGTCGCAAGCATCTATGAACTGGTTGGAGGATTAGTAGCATATACCGCATTATTTCTCTATATAATAGGCAGACTCATCCAGGCAGTCACATACACATATATCAGTATAGTAAATCCTGTCCTTTACCTGGAGGTTACTGGGAAAAAAGAGAACGGATAAATGGTTACATGCGAAAAAAAAGAAGTTTAATAGGTAGACTAGACAAATTAATCATACAAATATGAGAAAGATAAGTTATCTAAAAGACAAAAAATCCATCTCGAAACTCATAGATAGAGGATCCGAGGATTACTCAGCCGTCGCATCAATTGTAGCGCCAATAATATCTGCGGTACGAACCAAAGGTGATGTTGCTCTTATATCTTACACAAAAAAATTCGACAAATTTTCTCTTACAAAAAACAACATCAGAATAACGAAAGGAGAGATAAACAAAGCTTTCAAGCAATGCAATCCAACACTAATCAAATCCCTTAAACACGCACATAGGAATATCCAGAAATTCCATAGCCAACAATTCAGTAAAATCCAAAACAGGTGGTCAGTAAAAATCGAGGAAGGGGTGACAGTAGGCGAAAAGACTCTCCCGATCGATTCTGTGGGATGCTATGTGCCAGGCGGACTCGCAAGCTACCCGTCCAGCGTTCTTATGACAGCGATCCCTGCAAAAGTCGCATGTGTAAAAAGGATAGTCGTCGTCTCCCCTCCTCCGATTAGCGATCTCGTGCTTTGCGCATGTAAAATTTGTGGTGTAGATGAAGTCTACAGGGTAGGCGGGGCCCAGGCAGTGGCCGCACTCGCCTATGGAACAAAGACAATATCTCCGGTCAGCAAAATCGTAGGTCCAGGAAACAAGTACGTCACAGCCGCAAAAAACTTATGCTACGGAAAAGTGGACATTGACATGCCGGCTGGACCAAGCGAAGTGCTGATACTTGCCGACTCCTCAAGTGATCCACGTCTCATCGCTTCAGACCTCCTGGCCCAGGCAGAGCACGATCCAGACGCTCAATCCATCTTGGCTTCAACCTCAGAAAAGACAATCAACCAAGTATCAAAGTGGATAAAAACGCAAGTAAAAACCCTTGAACGCCAGAACATACTTTCTAAAAGCATGAAAAACATCACATTAATAGAAATCAAATCAGAAAAACAACAGATTGAATTCGCCAACATATACGGAGCGGAACACCTTGAGATTATGACAAAGACTCCGGAAAAAATCGAAAAAAGGATAACGAATGCTGGGGCAATATTTCTGGGAGCCCATGCCCCTGTCGCTGCAGGAGACTATGCATCAGGAGGGAATCATGTACTACCCACCTCCGGAACCAGTCGATTCAGTTCCCCGCTCTCAGTGCGAGAATTCCTAAAGACGACCAGCGTTCAAAAAATTACGAAGAAAGGACTTAGAAAACTAAAAGACACAGTCATTACGCTCGCAACAGAAGAAGGGCTAGACGGACACGCACAATCAGTAGAAGAACGATTTCTATAGCTTTATAGTTTTGCATGGGAGTATTTATGCTTTTTCTTCCTATATCTTTGATGATAGAATATGCCAAGAATCCAGAAAAGGGTTATTCGTTTAATAGAGGGGGAACAACGAGTTAGCAGCGGTGAGGTCAGCCTTCCCGCTACAATTGCGATGGGCGGATTACAGTCTTCAATCCCTGAGTTGATGGTAATTAGATCCCGACAAGGAAAAGGAGTGATATCTCAACTAGAAAGTCACCCTAAAGTTGAGTTACTCAAGGATTCTCGTGATAGACTTGATAGATCAATGGATAGTATTCGTCCCACGCAAAGAAAGAAATCTAAAATCAAATTTAAAGAACTAAAGGTTAAGTGGGATGACAGGTATAAGAGAAAAAGCGAGATTTTACAGATATTAGAGGAAGGAGGTGATGGAAAGTTAACGACACCGGAGATTCTCGCAGTCCTTGCAGTCCGACATGGTATAGACAGTGATTCCCTTAAGCCTTGGGTGTCTGATTACAACAACCTTGTCATGACTGGGATTATAAAAGGGGGGAAAATTCCAATGTTTCTTAGTGCCTTAAAGGATGACGTGCCTGCAAGAGCATTAACGATTCTGGAAGAAACTGGAACTCATATGTCAGGAGAGGAGCTGGCAGATAAACTCGGCTATAGCCTTGATGTTAGCCAATCACAGAGAAATAGTACCCTCAATAAGATTAATGGCTCATTGAACTTATTGGATTTGATCAATCGCGTGGTCAAGCTTCCCAAAGATACGTCAAGAATCCGTTGGATACACCCAAAGCAACGTTATTCGCAGGCCACCATACCTGAGTGGAATCTGAAATACCGAATCCTCAAGGTAATTCGAGATCACCCGGAGATCCTTCAGATCGATATCGGAAAAGACCCTTCCATCGTGTCTTTCTTTTCACGATCATCACCCAAGACTGACCAAGAGTCTCAACATTTATCTCGTCTCCTCTCAGACGATCTAAGCGACCTTCGGAGGTTCGGACTCATCACGGCAGAGGAAAAGAAAGTGGGGCCAAGCCACCTCAAGACACGAGTATATGGCCTCACCCCAGAAGCAGAAGAATGGATGGGGATAACGGATAGAGAAGGCCGCCTTCATGAAGACCTCAGAAAGGCACTGCTCGGGGAACATCAGATTGGCCTAACCGAAAAGCAACTCGACATGCTGAAACGCATCAAACTGTGGGGTAAAATCAGGAAATCAATCCGAAATAATCCCGATATGGGACCAGAGAGCCTGGTCAAGGCCGAGGCGAGCCTGCAGGGTATATCTCCTAGATACGTTCAGAATGTGCGAACCGGTGAGCGCCCGTGGGGACCGGCGAAAAAGGAGACGCTCGAGGTCTTCAGACCATATGTTTCCAAAGAAGAATGGAGTGAAATTCAGCGGTCTTTTGAGGAACAAGAAGGGGGATTATCACCGCACCAAAGGCATATGCTACAAAGGGTAAAGAAGTGGATAGAGATGAGGAGGGTCATAGAGGAAAATCCCGGGGCAGGATCACGTCGCCTAGCCACCATTCTCAACAGAAAAGACGAGGAGTGGTTCACCGAACCAGGGCTTTCTAAAATATATTGGACTGAGAGACCTTTCAGAAGAACACTAGTTGGTGGTACTCCCTGGGTTACAAAGGACATAGAAGAACTGAGAAGGATTTACAATCCACATCTGAATAAATCCCAGAGAACACTCTTTAAAGAGTTTACGGATGAAAAATTAACAGGCTGACCTTCAAACCCTCTTTTTATTTCCCTATCTCAATTCATATATGAAAAATGGATTCTTCAGGTGAGGTGGTGCCAACAATCGAACGGGTTCCGACTGGCGTGGATGGTTTGGATTCTATGCTGGAAGGAGGCTTTTTGAAAAGAAGACACGTACTAATCAGCGGAGGACCCGGAACAGGAAAAACCACGTTCGGATACCAATACCTATACATGGGAGCCGAAACACACAACGAAAGAGGACTATTCGTAAGCCTAGAACAAAGCGCCAACCGAGTAGTCGAAGGAGCCAAAGCCCTATTTAACACCTGGAACTGGGACAAACACCTAAACGAAAACATCATAGTCACCCGAATAAGAAGAGAAGACTTCGCAAACATCGGAGCCATAATAGAAGGATACGTAAACCAACACAACGTAAAAAGAATCGTCCTAGACAGCACAACCCTACTACGCCTATACTTCCGAACAGAAGACAGCTACCGAAACAACCTATACGAACTAC
The DNA here is from genome assembly GCA_043820265.1 of Candidatus Altarchaeota archaeon. GTDB lineage: Archaea > Altiarchaeota > Altiarchaeia > IMC4 > JBDREA01 > JBDREA01. The sequence goes on from JBDREA010000003.1 coordinate 12,043, forward strand.
TAGACTACCTAGGCGGACTAAACTGCACCGCCATACTCCTCAGCGAAAAAAGCTACACCAAACGAGGCGAAGCACAATTCGACATAGAAGAATTCATAACAGACGGAGTAATCAACCTATACATGGTACCCAAAAAAAACAACAGACTAAGAGTACTAGAAATAATCAAAATGAGAGACACAAACCACAGCACAAACCTAAGCCCATTCACAATAACACCAGAAGGAATACTCGTAAGCCCAACCACAGGACTATTCACACAAGTAGAATAAA
>JBDREA010000004.1:0-4177 GCA_043820265.1 Candidatus Altarchaeota archaeon
GATGCCTGGTAGAATCTGGTAGATTCATTGGTGTGGCGAATCGCCTCAAGCATCATTGTAACTCCTGTGCCGGTGATTGCCGCGGTACCTGCTGGCTGCTCGAAGGATGCGCCGACAAAGCTCTGTGCGGCTAAATTGTATACTTCGTCGGGGCAAGCAACCTTCAAAGCCTCGACGAGAGATGCGGAATCACCCATGTCCGCAGGAATCAACGTGACTTTTTCCAGGACGTCCAAGTACTGAAGTCGCCAGAAATTCGGGGTTGAAAGACGCCTATAAGTGCCATAGACTTCATAGCCTTTTTCCAAGAGGAATTTCGAAAGATAAGCCCCGTCTTGTCCTGTGATGCCGGAAATAAGCGCAGTTTTCATTTATCAGACTCCTTATACCATTCAACAAACCTTTTTATTCCATCCTCAATTGAGACTGTAGGTTGATAATTGAGCATTTTCTTAGCCTTACCTATGTCTGCATAGGTTATGGGCACATCCCCTGGTTGATCAGGCATCTGGTTGATTTTCGCTTTTTTTTGAAGTGATTCCTCAATAACCTCAATCATTCTCTTAAGCTTTATTGGATGTTCATTTCCAAGGTTTATTATCTCAAACCTGAATTCCTTTTCAAACGCTGCCATTATCCCGTTTAATATGTCAGCCACATATGTATAATCTCTCGCCGAAGATCCATCGCCGTACATGTTTATGGAGGCTCCTGAATCGATGAGTTTCGTGAATTTATGGATTGCCAGATCCGGTCGCTGTCTTGGCCCATAAACGGTGAACAAGCGCAAACAGGCGATATTGAGGCCGTATAAGTGGCCGTAGACGTGGCAGAGAAGCTCTCCAGACCGCTTTGAGGCAGCATACGGGGAAATAGGTGTTCCGACAAAGTCTTCTTCGTTAAAGGGCATTTTGCTGTTTATCCCATAGATAGAGGATGATGAGCCAAAGACAAAATTTTTTATTTCATTCTTACGGGCAACTTCAAGAAGATTTACTGTGCCCGTTACATTGGCCTCACAGTAAAGCCTTGGATTCTTTATTGAGGGGTGAACCCCTGCATATGCTGCTAGATGAATAATCTTTTCGATGTTTTTCTTACTGAAAAGTCGATCTAATCCATCTGCGTCAAGGAGATCGATCTCCTCTAAAGAGAAATTTTTATCTTTTAGACAATCCACGATGTTTTGCCTTTTTATCGCTTCAGGGTAGAAGTCGTTGAAATTGTCAAGACATACTACTCCGTTGTCCTCGGATAGCAGCCTCTCGCACAAATGGCTTCCAATGAATCCCGCTCCACCAGTCACCAACACACTTGCCATCCTACCATCTTTTCATTTTAAATATAAATAAACTGAGCTCTAATATTTGCGAATCTTATGCATTGATTTAATAGATAAACCTTTATTTATCTCATTCAAGTTATGATGGAAAACATTAAAAAGAGAGTTTGCGTAGTGGGTTTAGGCTATGTTGGGATGCCATTGGCCCTACTAATCCAAAAGAAGGGTCACCCGATAATCGGATACGAAATAGATGAAAAGATCGTTGAAGGTTTGAACTCGGGACACCTTCACATAAATGATCCCCGATTGATGAAAGAATACGAGTCACTCAAAGACAGTTTTCACGCAACAAAAGACCCTAAGGAAGCTTTAGTAGGGGCAGAGATCATCATAATATGCGTTCCCACACCCATAGACGAAAAAAACAATCCCGACCTCAATCCGCTAGAGGAGGCCGTCCGAACGGTGTCCAAGCATCTGAAACGCGAAACCTTGGTCGTCATCGAATCCACGATATACCCCGGGGTCACAGAACATTTTATCAAACCCCTCTTGGAAGAAAGCGGACTGAATGCAGGAACAGATTTTTTCCTCGCGCATTGCCCTGAAAGAATAGACCCCGGAAATGAAAAATGGACGATAGCAAACATTCCAAGAGTGGTGGGTGCTTTAACTTCCGAAGGCCTTAGAAGGGCCTCCTCATTCTACCGCTCAATTTTAGAAGCCGAAGTATATGAAGCAAGATATGTCCGGGAAGCAGAGGCTGCGAAGGTTGTCGAAAACACTTTCCGTGACATAAACATCGCCTATGTAAACGAATTAGCCAAATCATTCGATAAACTCGGAATCGACGTCGTAGACGTGATAAAAGCGGCTTCCACAAAACCTTTCGGTTTCATGGCCCACTATCCCGGCTGCGGAGTCGGAGGGCACTGCATACCCGTGGACCCGTACTACCTTATCGAGCGCGCCAAACAAAGCGGATTTGACCCAAAATTCCTGTCTCTTGCAAGAGAAATAAACAACAGCATGCCAGATTACACCATAAACCTATTGGTTGATGCTCTAAACCAGGTTAAACTGCCGGTGAAAGGGACAAAAATCGGGCTTCTGGGATTAGCCTACAAAGGAAACGTAGACGACATCCGCCAAAGCCCCTCTCTTAAATTAAAGGAGAAATTGGAGGAAATGGGCGCAGAAGTGAAAGTGTTTGATCCGTTCATACCAAAAGGAAGCGATGTAAAAGGCGCCGAAGAACTTTTATCTTCCTGTGAGGCAATAATCCTTGCAAGCTCACACAATCAATTCAAAGAACTAGATTTCTCAAATGCTCCTAAACTTAAAGTTGTTATAGACGGGCGAAATTTCTTGGATAAGAAAAATCTTGAATCCCTAGGGATTTTATACAAGGGTATAGGAAGGTAGGGGAATATTATCTGCAATTTAAACAAGATGAACAAGACTAAACGGGCGTTTGTTCAGATGTTTTTTATTCTATTTGCCGCACCCCTAGCTTACTTGACCACGATCACAAGTTTGGCTTTAGTGGTATTAGGGGGTTTCATTCATATAACGGTGATCTATGTATTCGAAAAACGAAAAAAATCATGCAGGAGTTTTTTTACTAGCGTCACATTCAGCCCCCTATTCTTTTGGATTTCAATTTTTTTAGTAGTCCTCTTATTCCCCCCTTTCATTGCTGCCTCGATCTGGGTCATTGTCTGCCTCGGAGACAGTGCAGCAACCATAATCGGAGGATTGGATAAAGGAAAAAGACTTATATGGAACAAAGAAAAAAGTTGGGAGGGATCTCTTTCCTTCTTTATATTTTCTTCTTTGGGAATCATAGCGCTTTTGAATATTTTTCCATTTTCCATCCCAAAAGAAGACATTCTTTTCTATTCTATTTCAACATCAATGCTTGCTGCAATCATCGAATCGATTTCAGCAAAAATCGACGACAATCTGACCGTACCCTTCGGCTCGGCCTTGTTCATGTATTCTCTCAGCTTCGTAGAGCCCATATACTTGGATCCTGCTCTCCTAATGCCTGCTATCATAATCAACCTTGCACTCGTGGTCGTTGCTTATCTTGCAAAATTTATAAATTTTTCAGGCGCAATCGGGGGATTCCTCATAGGATTCATGATCTACATTTTTCTAGGTCTTCCAGGATTCATCGTCCTAATCACATTCTTTTTTATGGGAAGTATCGCATCAAAATTTGGCTACTCAATCAAGGAAGGGGATGAGGTATGCCAAGAACACAAGGGGAAAAGAAGCTTCAAACACGCCCTAGCCAACTGTCTCGTAGGGGTCTATCTAGCATTTTTATATTTTGCCTCAGGCAACCCCCGATTCATACTTGGTTTTGTTGGCTCTTTTTCAGCGACTATGGCAGATACTATTTCAAGCGAACTAGGGCAGATGGTAGGGCAAAAACCCCGGTTAATAACAACGTTTGAGATAGTAAAGATCGGAACCGACGGTGGTGTGACTTTCTCAGGCACTCTCCTTGGTATGGTGGCTTCCCTGCTTTTAGGGGTTCTATCCATGGTTGTGGGCCTTTTAACCCCACAAAACCTTTGGATAATCTTGGGGGCAGGTTTGGCGGGGACAACCATAGATTCAATACTCGGAGCAGTCTACGAGCGGAAAAAGAAGGCGACAAATGAAGCAGTGAACTTCTTTTGTTCACTTTCAGGTGCCTTGTTTGCGGTGATGATGCCTGTGGTTTAATCGTTAAATCCCATAACTTTTTTCAAGTTTCGCCAGCACTTTTTGGGAGTACTCAATGCTTGGCTTGATGACCTCGGGCACTGTGTTCTCCTTAAATGCTTGGCTTGGTTTCTTGTTTGCGCTAAAGTGATAACGTCTTCCAAGGCGATCTAT
>JBDREA010000005.1:0-33026 GCA_043820265.1 Candidatus Altarchaeota archaeon
GTTCAAGGAACTGTTTACAGATTCAGTCAAGCTTAGATTAAGAAGTGATGTCCCTGTTGGTTCTTGTCTCTCCGGAGGACTGGATTCCTCATCGATTGTGTGCACAATCGAAAAAATAATAAAAGATGAGGGTAAGAGAAATTTCGAAACCTATTCTGCGGTGTACGATAAAAATTGGGAAAAGGATGAAAGCGAATATATTGAGCAAGTCATCGAACAAACAGGTTTCAAAAAAAATTATACATATCCTGATGATAAATCTCTTCTGAAGAACCTTAACGACTTCATCTACGCGCAGGAAGAACCGCTGGGGCACACGAGTTTTTTTGCGCAGTGGATGGTGATGAAACTTGCACATGAAAAAAACGCGAAGGTATTACTAGACGGCCAGGGAGCAGACGAGCTTTTAGGGGGATACCTGTATTTATTTGGATACTATTTCTATGAACTGCTCAGAAAGGGAAGGCTATTAAAGCTGGTAAATGAGATCATCAAATACTACAAGATCCACCGAAATCCCTTTGGAATCCTGATGTTTCTGTTTCTTCTAGTGCCAAAGCCCTTTCAAAGACAAATTTCAAGGCACGTCAATGTAGGTTCGGGTATAACCACCAGAAATTGGATTTCAAAGAAATTTATCAGGGGATATGAGGGAAAAAGCAGCTTCCTTTCCGATTTTATTGACGCGAAAAGTCTCAATGAAGCATTGCTCAACCACATTTTATACAAACTCGAACACCTTCTTCGATGCGAAGACAAAAGTTCAATGGCATACTCTATCGAGACCAGACTCCCCTTTTTGGATTATAGGCTTGTGGATTTCATGTTCAAGCTGCCTTCAAACAGAAAGATCGATAATGGTGCCACGAAAGTGATACTTCGAGAGGCCATGAAGGGTGTGATACCCGAAACAATAGTGAATCGTACCAGCAAATTCGGCTTTGAAACACGTGAAGAGGATTGGTTTCGGAAGGAAGCATTTAAGAAACTGATTATAGATCTTGTAGATTCAGAATCATTTAGGAAAAGACCATATTATGATTTGCCTGAACTTAAAATAGAATTGCAAGAATTCTTCAAGGGTCGCAAGCAGGTATCACGGACTATCTGGAAGTGGATCAACCTTGAACTATGGTTTCGTATGTTCATCGATGAAAACAAAAACTTAAACCAGGGATAATATGTGGATAGGAACTGAACTGATACATCATCCAGAGCTTTCAACTCTCGAAAAGATTTACATAAGATTGTTCGGTGCCCCCATTAACGGCTTACGAAACCGAGCTAGAAGGATTCTCCCCCTTTTTGAAGGGAGAAAGATTTCCTCACTTCTTGACGCAGGATGCGGCCCTGGTATCTTGACGATGGAGCTCGCCAAACGATACCCTGAGTGTAAGGTGACGGGTATCGACATACTCAGGAAAGATATCGAGATTAATAATATAATCGCACGTAAGGCGGGACTGAAGAATTGCCTTTTCAGAGTGAAGGATATCGCAGATATAGAATATGTCGACGAATTTGACGCGATCCTCTGTGTTGACAATCTCGAACACATCGAAGATGACGTTGGCGCAGTTACAAAACTTAAAAAAGCACTCAAACCTGGAGGATTTGCAATTTTTCACGTCCCGGGATATTATCGCAGATGGTTTTGGTTTGGAAAATCTGTGAACTTTGATGTACCAACACACGTCCGCCCAGGATATACATTAGAGCAAATTGTAGATGTCATAGAATCGAGGGGACTCAAAGTAGAAGAGTCCTTCTACACTTACGGTTATCTTGAGACAATCACAAACAACATAAGTTATAAGATAACAGGCGCTCAAAAAAGAAACAAGCACATATACGCATTTGTATTTCCATTCCTCCTATTTTTCTCCTGGCTAGGCCACTGGTCAAGGCCGGAATGGGGTGCAGGTGTTGTAGTGGTGGCAAAAAAGAAAAAAATTAAGAAAAAACTGTAGATTATCTTTTATACACCCACAAATCGATATATTTATTACATCAGAAGTGTATTTTTTAACTGAAAATGACTTCATGTAATCGCGGCCAGTCGGCTTTGGAGTATTTGATGGCTTATGGTTGGGCTATTTTGGTTGTTGCTTAGTGCGGCTTCTGGTGTACATATTATTTAAATATGTGTACATTATAATGTACATATATGAGACAGGATGTTATAGAGGAGTTTAACGAGTGGTGGTTCACTGGCGCCGTGCCAGAGGACTTGAGCCAGGAATACCGAAGACGGTTATTTTATACGCTAGAGAAGTCACTTGACTCGCGGTTCATGGTGGCTACTGTGGGCTTGAGGAGGGTGGGTAAGACTACCCTTATGTACCAGCTGATCCAAGAACTTCTTCAACGGGGAGTTGCCCCGAAACATGTCTTATACTTCTCATTCGACGAAGCAGTAGAAGGCCTCCACGAACTTCTTGAAGCCTACCAGGTACAAAACCAGATAGATTTCAGGTCACAACGGATATACATCTTCCTGGACGAAATACAAAAGCTTCCAGGCTGGCAGAGCCAGGTGAAACGGCACTATGACCTCTACCCAAAGATGAAGTTCTTTCTCAGCGGCTCAGAAAGCCTGTTTCTGCGCCAGGGCATCGAGGAATCGCTTGCAGGCCGCATCCAAGAATATGTGCTGCCTCCACTATCATTTGGGGAATTCCTGGAGTTAAAGGAGGGTAGATCCCCAAAGGATCTTCAAACCGTCAAGATAAAGACCCATTTCCGCGAATACATCCTGAAAGGCGGATTCCCGGAGTTGACAGCGGAAAAGGGGACTGATGTTCAATCCTATATCCGCTCAATAGTCCTAGACAAGGTAATATACAAGGACATCATGACTCTCTCAAATCTCCGTGACAGTCGGCTGCTTCTGACGCTACTGGAACTTATCGCCGTCAACCCGGGCATGTACGTGAACTACCAGTCTCTCGGCCAACAGTTCGACTGTGACCGACGCACGATAAAACAATACATCCATTGGCTGGAGAAGAGCTTTCTTGTGCGTCTGCTCTCCAACTACCGGAAGGCTTCTGCAGCACGCCTGAGGAAAGACAAGAAAGCATATGTGTCCGACACTGGTATCGCCTCCTGCTACAAAACCAACATAGACGAAGCCTTCTTCGGAAGATTAGTGGAGACTGCGGTCATTAACTCAATTCAAACGGATTATTTTTGGAAAAACGGAAAAGACGTTGACGCGGTGGCCGACGGAAGACCCATTGAGGTGAAATACCAGCCTAAGACTACCGCACACGATCTTCGGGGACTTAGGTCCTTTATGAGAAAATTCAAGGTAGATGAGGGCTACCTTGTCACCAAGGATGAAGAAAAGACAACACCTGTCCCCGAGGGAAGGATAGACCACATTTCTGCCCGAAAATTCTTGCTCCAAAGAGATGTCCAATGACCTTCACCCTGATTCGTATCTAATATGAGGTTTTCCTGTCGTAGTCAGTCTGTTTTGTAGTTGATATTGCCTTTTGGTTGAGCTATTTTGGTTCTTTGATTTCTGGCATTTGTTCTTTTTAATCGAAACATTTAAATACTAATTGTCCTATTATACTATTATGGTTTTAAAAGCCCTTAATGAATGGAATCCCTGGTGGAAAGAAAAAACAGTTCCGAAGACCCTTCTAGGTAATAAAAGAGACGCCACTGACCACATACAAAAGCTCATGGGATTGCGGGAGATAAAAGCCATAACAGGTGTGAGAAGAAGCGGAAAATCAACACTCTTCTACCAAACCATAGATAAAATATTAAGGGAGGTCAGCCCGGATAGAATCCTTCTCATCAACTTTGAAGACGATGTTTTAGCGAAATGCAGCTTAAGACAGATAATAGACGTTTATCAGAGCAACATAAACTCAAACGAACCAGCCTACCTTTTCGTCGACGAAATCCATAGATGCCAGGACTGGGCCCAGTACCTAAGAAAAAGCTATGACCTCAAACAATTTGAGCAGATACTGATAACAGACTCTTCTTCAAGCTTTATCGAACGAGAGTATGCCCAACTATTCACTGGAAGAAACGTGAAGGTCACTATCTATCCGCTCAGCTTTAAGGAATTCCTGGAATGGAGGGGAATCAAACCAGAACTAAGGCTGCTTGACCAAAAACGATCAAATATGATAAAAAAAGAACTCAAGGAGTTCATCTTATGGGGAGGCTTTCCGGAAGTTATATCCAAGGATAAATCCTTGAAGAAGATTTTGATAACCAACAACTTCAATGACATAATCTACAAAGACATTGTGGGAAGGTTCAACGTTCATCCCGCCAAGATACGAGACCTCTCCAACGCATTAATATCCAACACCGCCACCTATTTCAGTGTCAGAAAATATTCCCGTCAAAGTGGACTTGCCCTGGAAACCATCGAAAGTTACCTAAAGTATTTTGAGGACGTCTTTCTCCTGCATCCCGTGGCAAAATTCGATTACTCCATCAGAAAACAGCAGATCAACCCAAAAAAGATTTATTGCATCGACAGCGGTTTCGCAAGCAACATGGGTTTAACCTTCTCGGAGAACCTTGGCAGATTGTATGAGAACACAGTCTTCTGTGAGCTCAGAAGGAGGGGGAAAGAGGTCTATTACTGGAAATCTAAGACCCAAACCGAAGTCGACTTTCTGGTGAAAGAGGGGCTAGAAGTTAAAGGTTTAATCCAGGTGTGCTGGAATCCAGAAGACGAAGAAACCCGAAAAAGAGAGGTGAAAGCTTTGCAATCTGCTATGGAAGAATTCAAACTCAAGGAAGGACTAATCATAACCGAAGACTATGAGGGAATTGAGGAAACAAAAGGTGAAAGGATAGTCTACACCCCCCTGTGGAAGTGGCTGCTTAAACCTTGATGAACACATAAAATCATTTATCTTTTATACACCCACAAATCGATATATTTATTACATCAGAAGTGTATTTTTTAACTGAAAATGACTTTCCGTAACCGCGGCCAGTCCGCCCTTGAGTATTTGATGACTTATGGTTGGGCGATTTTGGTCGTTATTGGGGTGGGTGTGGCTATGTGGCAGATGGGGGTCTTGAATATTGGTTCTAGTGCTGTTGCTCCTGGTAAGAGGGGTTTTAGTCAGGTATCTCCACTAGATTGGAGTTTGAGTGGTGATGGGGTTTTGACTATTGTTTTGACTAATGATGCGGGTGTGAGGGTTGAGGTTAGTAATGTTGCTGCGACTATTTATACTCCTTCGACTGCAAGCTGTGGTAATGATTATTCAGGAGCCCCTTTGGAGGTTAGGCCGGGTCAGCAAATAAGTTCAACATTGACTTTTGGTGGGGGTTGCGACCCTTTTTCATCTGATAGCGGCGAGTATTATCGGGCTAATGTCACCATCCTTTACCTAAACAAGGGTTCGAGTCTTGAGCATAGCAGCGTGGGTGAAATATTCGGGCCGGTCGAATAGATTAACTGGCGTTTGTAATTTCTAAGCTATGATGAAAAAGTCCGAGTTTAAAAGAGGACAGAGCGCCCTTGAATACCTTATGACTTACGGTTGGGCGATCCTTGTCGTGATAGGTGTGGGGATTGCCTTGATGAAGTTGGGTATCATAAGAATTGGGCCAACTACTCCGCCTGGAATGGACGGCTTTGAGGAGGTTACGCCTGTGGACTGGATTTTGTATGGTGAGTGGTCCAGTGATGTGGGGGATCCAAGTGCGTCGAAATCGATGGACATAATCCTGAAAAACGATGGTCGAGACCGCATATTGATGGAGGAGATAATCGCAGAGATCACTATTCCAATGGAGGTTACGTGTTCTACTTCCAGTTTTTCTCATAAGGAGGTTCCCCCTGGGGGGCAGATCGAGGTTGTTTTTTTGCCGGTCAACGAATGTGACACGGATTTCAGCTCTGAGGCGGGAGAATACTTTAAAGCAAAGCTTACGGTCAACTACCTAAACATGCAATCCGGTTTGCCACACCAAAGCATAGGCAACATCTGGGGCACAGTAGATCTCATGGTAGAAGAAGTTATATAGTCTTTTTAATATCGCGTTGAGTAGAAGGAAGTATTAGTGAATTTTTTTTGGAAGCTTATCTATTTCGACTTGTTTTTCCTCTTTTGTAGCCATGTTTCTTAAGACCACCTTTCCTTTTTCTAGCTCCCTTGGGCCGATGATGACTGCGTATTTTACACCAGCTTGGGAGGCGTGGCTTAGCTGGTCTTTAAGTTTGTGCCCCGCAACGTCATAGTCGACCGAAAATCCCTCTTTTCTGAGATTGCGGGCAATCTTTACAGCATAATCTTTGACTGTGTATTCTTTGTCGTTGGTTGGGGCTTTGACTGTGTCTTCTTCGTAGGTGGTTGGGATGACGGCGACATGAAACGTCTCTTCAGGAAAAGAGATCCCCTGCAACTTGAGCGCCTCCACCAATCGGTCGAAGCCGAAAGCGAAACCCACTGCAGGCGTTGGCTGCCCCCCAAAAAGCTCGATTAGATTGTCGTAGCGTCCTCCACCGCAGACCTGGTCCTGGGCACCCAAGCCCTCGACTCTAACGTCGAAGACGAAGTCTGTGTAATAGGAGAGGCCACGGGACAAGCCCAGGTCGACGATAAAGTTGATTTCCTGGCCTACTAGCAGATCCACTATCTTCTCCAATTCTCCGATAGCGAAGATGGCATCACCATAACCTTTGAGTTCAGAGGATATCGTCTTCAATAGTTTGCTGTGATCTTTATATGTAGACGACTTTTTTTCCATTAGATTTTTCAGTAGATTGTATTCTGCATCCTTTCTGATGAAATCCCCTACTTGTTCCAACTCGTCCCTATCAAGCAATCCTAGGACCTCATCCTGCTTTTCCTCAGACAATCCGAAATCAGACAAAAGCCCACGTATTATGCCGAGGTGACTGAGCCGTAGTTCATACCGTAATCCCAATCTATCAAGACAATCAGCCGCCAAGCATACAATCTCAGCGTCTGCTCCATAGTCTTCTACGCCAATCAACTCTGCGCCTGCCTGCCAGAATTCTCGGTAGCGGCCTTTCTGGGGCCTCTCATACCGATACATCGGCCCAAAATAGTAGAGTTTAACGGGTTTCCTCATGTGAGCCAGCTCAGAAACATACATTCGAGCAACAGAGGCTGTCAACTCAGGCCTTAAGCAAAGATCTCTACCTGACTTGTCCTTGAATGTGTATAGGTTTTCTGTTATCTCTTGACCGGACTTGGTAGTAAAAAGTTCAGTGTGCTCGAAGACAGGAGTCTCGATTCTCTCAAATGCATAGGACTCGAAGACTTTCCGTAATTGACTTAAAATATAATCCCTGCGCTCCATATCGCTTGGGGAAAAATCCCGGGTACCTCTTGGGCGTTCGAATTTCACTTTGGTAACTTATTTGGGAGGGCAAATATAAGACCGTCTTCATAGTTTATGGTAGGCTGAAAACTGGTCTTTTAGTTGGGTGATTAGCTCGACTGTTTCCTTCGAACAGGAGTCTTTGATATGCTTCGGCTCAGATTCCCCAAGGAAAACCTGGGCAATCTCTCTAAGAGACAGGGCGAGGGCTTCGGTGTTGTAGCCGCCTTCAAGTTCAAGAGAGATATTTCCACCGCATTTTTCATCCGCCAGTTGATTTAGGAGATACGCCATCCGAGCATAACCCACATCTGTCAGGCGAAGCTGACTAATCGAATCAAGGAGATGGCTGTCAAATCCGGCTGAGATGAAGATGAAGTCGGGATCAAAGCCGTCGATTAAAGGAACCAAAAACTCTTCAAATGCGTACTGGTAGTCTGAGTTTCCTGCTCCACCTTGAAAAGGGACGTTGACCTGATACCCAAGACCTTCCGAGTTCCCCATCTCCTTTGCAAAGCCCCTCGCAGGATAAAAGGATGAAGGATCCTGATGTAGGGAAATGTTTAGTACGTCCTTGTCGCCTGAAAAGATATCCATCGTCCCGTTTGATGCATGGCAATCCCAGTCGACGATGCATATCTTTTTGATTCCATGAACTTCTTGTATGTGTCTTACTGCGATGGCCACATTGTTGAAATAGCAAAACCCCATTGCCCTGTCCTGGCTGGCATGGTGGCCTGGGGGGCGAACGAGCGCAATCGAGTTATCGGCTCGACCCTCCAACAAAGAATTAGAGGCTTCGATAACCCCTCCGGCCGCAAGAAGCGCGACCTCGAATGTGTTTTTATTCGCGCATGTATCTGGGTCAAGCTGCACTCCACCGCGGTTTGACGCGTTCTTGATTTCGGTATAATGCCTGTCCGTGTGAACACGCAAAATGTCTTCCCGACTCGCAGCCTCCGGCTTAATAAGTTCAAGTTTTTCAAGTAGCCCCCAGCCCTCAAACAAGGACATAGTTTCTGAAAGCCGGGTTGCGACCTCAAGATGGCCTGGGCCGGCATAATGCAGTAGATAATCCGGATGATAGACCAATGCAGTTCTATTCATTTGTGCTTGATTCATTTAGATAAGATGATTATAGGACTAGGTTAAAAACGATTTGGCAGAGCTAATCTCTCATTTGACTTTTATTTTATTCAGCCCATATGCTTAGTTGATGAGAAGGCTTTTTGGAACATCTGGGGTCAGAAAAAAATTAGAGGACTTCCCCAAGGATTTCTCCTATGAGCTGGCATTGGCTCTGGGTTCATGCATCGCAGACGATTCTGTGGCATTGGGAAGGGACACGAGAAGTTCGGGGCCGGATTTGGAAAAGGACTTTGTGAGGGGATTGTCTGATTGCGGTTGCAACTCTGTTCTTCTCGGGATCGTTCCGACACCTACCGTTGGTGTTGCGGCAAGCGAGTTCGGCACTGGAGTCATGATAACTGCAAGCCATAATCCTCCGGACTACAACGGATTCAAATTCTGGGGTAGGAGGGGTGCATACGATCCAGTCCAGGAAGAAGATGTTGAGGAGGTATATTTTTCAAAGAAGTGGGAGAAAGGTGACAAAAAAACAATTGAAAGGGTTGCGAGTCGCGAATTCTTAGACAAACACAAGGAATCCATCCTCTCGTGTGTCGGTCAAGTGGAAAAAGAGATTAAAGTCCTCTTGGATTGCTCAGGGGGATCTGGTTCGGCTCTCACACCCGAACTATTGACCGAGATGGGATGCAACGTAATATCAGTGAACACAAACCAAGACGGGATTTTTCCCCACGGCCTTGAGCCGACTGCGAAAAATCTCGCGGAAACAGCCGAATTGGTTAAGAGAAGTGAGGCAGACATCGGTTTGGTGCACGACGGGGACGCAGACCGTACGGCAGCTATTGGAAAAGACGGAAAATTAATTGATTGGGACAGTTTCCTTTCAGTCCTAGCCTATGGGAAAGACAAAATCGTTACGACAGTGGATGCATCCATGCGAATAGAAGAAGTCTGTAAAAAAGTCTTTCGCACAGCCGTAGGCGACGTGGCTGTGGTAAACGGTATCCGCGAACACGATGCAGACTTTGGAGGAGAACCTTCTGGAACCTACATTTTTCCCGACATCCACCTTTACCCTGACGGCGTCGCCACAGCGGCCAAGGTTGTCAAAATGCTCTCTGACGGGATCTTTTATGAGATCTTGGAAAAGATTCCGACATACCCCACCAAGCGGGTCAAGATTCCCTGCGAGGAAGGCGAAAAGGCAAAGGTCATGGAAAAGCTGCATGAAACGATAACTGAAGATTATAGCGACATAGATGGTATAAGGATAACGAAAGATGATGGATGGGTGCTTATTCGCCCGTCTGGAACAGAACCCTATCTGAGGATTACAGCCGAGGCAAGAAGCGAGAAGTCATTGGCTGAGATAGTCAGCCAAGGCGAGGAATGGATAAAGAAGGCAAGGGCTTGATCAACGGACTATGTGTCGCACAATACTTCGATGACCCATTGTCCACCGTCTTCTTCTATCTTTAAGTCATGATAGGTCACGGCCTTGACTTCGGCGAATAACCTGTGCATTTTCGGATTGTACTTTTCTCCCTTTAAAACAGCCGAAAGATTCCCGTCGCTTATGCTGACTTCGAAACCGCAGAAGAGAAGTTCTTCGCTTTCAAAGAGGAAAATAAGCTCAGTTAGGAAGTGATGAAGAAGTTCCTCTCTTGTTTCAGCAACACAATCGAACCGCTTTTCAATTCGGGAAGAAATCAGATTAAAATCCGAGATATAAGAAAAAAGCGCTTTCGCAGAATTCTCGAATGCATCCTCCAATGAAGACCCATACGCCCGGAATTTGAAATCTGCGGTGTGATCTAAAAAATCGAAATCCCTGCCCATAGCTTTTTATATAAGTAGTGCGCAATAATAAAGACTCGATTCACGAAAAGGAATTTTTCTGGGTGGAGTGGATAAATAACCTCGGGATTCATCCCGAGGTTTTTATGCCGAACAGCCGGAGGGGATATAACCTTCATCCAGGCTTTTAGGCCCTGGTTTTCGGCTGTTCGTAGCATAAAAAACGGGTTGAAAGAAACCTCACCTGTCTCCTCCACACCGAGACCACGCTGCCCAGACCCTATTCCTGATAAGATAAAAAAGAATGGCACGAATGCACGGCCGAAAAAAGGGAAAATCATCTTCAGCCAAACCCCAGAGGACAGTCTATCCAAAATGGCAGATGTACGATTCAGAGGAGCTCGCAGAACTCATAGTGGAGATATATAAAAACGGAAATCCTCCCAGCAAAATTGGCTTGATCCTGAGAGACCAATACGGAATCCCATCCACCAAGGTCGCCGTAGACAAAAAAGTAACGACCATACTAAAAGAAAAAGGGATCGAATTAGAGCTTCCAGAAGACCTATACAACCTGGTGAACAAAGCAGTGAAGCTCAGAAAACACTTAGACCAACACAGCCACGACAAGCACAACAAAAGAGGGTTGCAGTTGATCGAATCAAAGATCTTTCGCCTGACAAAATACTATAAGGGCGCAGGAGTAATACCTTCGGGTTGGTTTTACGACCCCGAGAAGATCAAGCTGTTGGTATAAAGAAAATGAAATGTACGGCAACCCTAAAAACGAAGTCATCTGATGCCAAAAATATAACTCGGTCGCTTTCAGTCGATAATGTGAGAAAGGAAAAACTCTCAGTATCAACAAGGGCGGAAGGGGAATTCATCATATCCGAAATCGAAACAAAATCGGTTGAATCGATGCTTCACACATTAGACGACATCATCTTTTGTCAGATAACGGCTGAAGAATCCCTCAGATAAAGATAGACAGAATGGCCAAAAAGAAGAACATCACGTCTTGGAAGAACAAGAAGAAATACACCATATACGCTCCAGAATCCTTTGAGAAAAAGGAACTGAAATCCACAATCGCCTCAGATCCAAAGCAGCTCATCGGACGAACGATTGATTTTTCAATAAGGGACTTGTCCGGGGACCGAAGCAAGCAGCACCTGAAGGTGCTCTTTGAGATAACGGACGTCCAGGGAGACAATGCATACACTCAGGCGAAAATGTTTGACACCCTGCCTGGCTACCTGAAATCCAAGGTCAGAAAGGGAATGACAAAACTTGATATACAACGCAAATTAAACCTAAAAGACAAAAAAATCGTTTTGAAGATGATGGTTTTGACCAGAGGCCATATCCAAGAGCACCAACGAGTCGATTTGACTAAAGCAATCGATAAGATCCTAAATAGCATGGAAAGGAAACTCAAGGCAGACGAGATGATCCAGCAATCCCTTTTTGGAAAAGTCGGGACAGAGATTTATCAGACGCTCAAAAGGATCCACCCAATAGCCAGAGTAGAAGTCTGGCAGATAAAGGTATTATAGTTGAGGTCATAACTTCCTAGACTATTCACTGGAAAGTTATGCCCTCAAATATATTGGGGGACGTAGAGGTTCGCCAAAAAGTTATGTCCCCCACTATATAAAAAAAATTTCTTCTTTTTATACCCCTATAACCTTCTGGGAATCAATCCGCTTCTAATTCCGTGATCAGCTAAAACAAGACAGACCATAGATTCTACTATTGGGACCGCGCGTGGAACAACGCAGGGATCATGGCGTCCCTCAATCTTGATCTTTGAACTCCTTTTAGATTTCAAATTGATTGTGTTCTGGCTTAAACCTATCGAGGCCGTGGGTTTGATATAAGCACGCACAACAATTGGCATCCCGTTACTGATGCCGCCGTTTATTCCCCCGGCAAGATTTGTTTTTGTGCAAACCTTTTTGTTTTTCCAGATGAATTCGTCATTTGCCTCTGAACCCTTTAAACAGGATTGGACAAATCCTTCACCGACTTCCACTGCCTTAACTGCAGGTATGCTCATCAAGGCTTTAGCTAAATCAGCGTCTAATTTGTCGAAAACCGGCTCACCCAATCCAGCTGGGACGCCGCAAGCAATTACCTCCACTACTCCGCCGACAGAATCCCTTTGCCTTTTAGCCGCAAGGATTATTTCCTCCATCTCGGCTGCGACTAAGCCATTAGGGCAGCGTACGTTGTTTTTCTCAGTCTTTTTCCTTAGAGAAGAGAATAGAGAGGGTTTGATTTCGCCGTCAAAGGATAATCCCCCGATTTCGCGAGCGAAACCTAAGATATCGATTTTGAATTCGGCTAAAAGCTTTCTAGCCACCGCTCCCCCTGCAACTCTCCCCACAGTTTCTCTTGCACTCGCTCTCCCTCCGCCTCTGAAGTCGACGTTGCCGAACTTGGCCCCCCAAGTGTAGTCTGCGTGTCCCGGCCTCGGGGTGTTTATCAGCTTTTTATAATTTTTAGAATCAACGTCTTTGTTTTTTACAGCAATTGATATCGGTGTCCCCAGGGTCTTTCCCTCAAACACCCCGGACAAGATCTCTGCTCTGTCTTTTTCGCTACGTATTGTTGTGAGCTTGCTTTGCCCAGGCCTTCTTCTTGCGAGCTCCTTTTGAATGTCATTTAATGTGAGCCTCAAACCAGCAGGGCAACCGTCGACAACGCAGCCGACCGAGGGACCATGGCTTTCTCCCCAGGTTGTGAGCTGAAACATTTTGCCAAATGTATTATCCATAAAAAAAGATTAGCAGATTCAAACAAATAAAAGATAATGAATCGATAAGGGATAGAAAAAATCCCCCCAGCCAGTGGAATAATGGAAAGCTTCATGGTTTTTAAGGTTTAAATTTGATAATTCAGCCCTATGTACAAGATTGTCAAAAAGAGGAAACTCAACCCATTGAACACGTTTTTTGAGGTTGAAGCACCACTCATCGCCTCATCTGCCAAACCCGGACAGTTCGTCGTCCTCATAGTTGACGAAAAAGGGGAGAGGATTCCTTTGACCATAATGGACTGGCACACCGAAAAAGGTACAATAGATATCGTCTCATTTGAGGTGGGAACATCGACTTCTAAGCTCGCCGCGCTGAACGAAGGAGACAATATCGCCCACGTCTCAGGACCCTTCGGAAGACCGATCGAAGTTGCAGAATACGGCATAGTCGTATGCGTCGGTGGCGGAGTAGGGATCGCAGCAATTTATCCCAAAGCTCGTGCATACAAGGAGGCGGGAAACAAGGTTATAAGCATCATCGGGGCAAGGAACAAAGACCTTCTTGTTTTAGAAGAGGAGATGGCGGACGTCTCAGATGAGCTGATCATCTGCACAGACGACGGCTCAAAGGGTAGAAAGGGATTCGTGACCGAGGCCCTAAAAGCAGTCATCAAAAAGAGGGAAGTGGATAAAGTGACTGCAGTAGGACCCTTACCCATGATGAAAGCGGTGGCAGACTTGACAAAAGGTTACGGCATCAAAACAGTTGTAAGCCTGAACTCAACAATGGTCGACGGAACTGGGATGTGTGGTGGATGCAGGGTCAAAGTCGAAGGGCAGCAGAAATTCACGTGCGTTCATGGACCGATCTTTGACGCGCATAAAGTCGACTTCGACGACCTCATAAAAAGGAACATGCAATACAGCAAAAAAGAAAAGGATTCAATGGAGAAGCACAAATGCCGCCTTCAAAGCTGAAAAACCCTATGCCAGAGCAGCCTCCAAAAAAGAGAAACAAGAACTTCGAGGAAGTAGCTCTAGGCTACGGAGAGGAAGTAGCGATTTTGGAGGCAAAGCGCTGCATTGAATGCGGAAAATGCAAGCCGGGTTGTCCTGTTGAAATAGATATTTCAGGATTCATTCACGCAGTAAAGGAAGGGGATTTTCTTCTTGCCGCAGCGATTATCTGGGATAAAAACAATTTACCCGCTATCTGCGGAAGAGTCTGCCCCCAGGAGACGCAATGTGAGAAATTGTGCGTTCTCTCAAAGACAGGTGAACCTGTGGCTATCGGGAGGCTTGAGAGGTTTGTCGCAGACTATGCTTTAAAAAACATAAAACGTGAAGCCGTAAAGGCCAAATCCACGGGAAAGAAGGTAGCTGTAGTCGGAAGCGGGCCTGCGGGATTGACTGCCGCAGGAGACCTTGCAAAACTCGGACACAATGTCACAATCTTTGAAGCCTTGCATAAGCCCGGAGGAGTCTTAGCATACGGTATCCCAGAATTCAGGCTTCCTAAAAAGATCCTGAACGCAGAGATAGATTATCTCAGGCAGGTTGGCGTAAAGATCATCACAGATGCACCAATCGGAAACACGAAATCGGTGACTCAGCTGAAAAAGGAGGGATTCGATGCAATCTTTTTGGGTACAGGAGCTGGTCTCCCCTATTTTCTAGGAGTTCCGGGAGAAAGCCTACCAGGGGTGTATAGCGCCAACGAATTCCTCATTCGCGTGAACTTGATGAAGGCCTATCTCTTCCCCGAATACGATACGCCCCTTAACATCGGCGAACGGGTGGCTGTCATCGGCGGCGGAAACGTTGCGATGGATTCGGCCCGCTGTGCGCTTAGGATGGGGGCTAAAAGCGTTTCGCTTGTGTATCGGAGGACTGAAGCCGAGATGCCTGCTAGAAACGAGGAGATAGAACACGCCAAAGAGGAGGGAATCGAATTTCGGATGTTGACGAATCCCATCGAGTTTTTAGCCGACAGCAACGGCAACCTCACCTCCATGAAGTGCTTGAAGAGTAAGTTAGGCCCCTCTGATGAATCGGGAAGGAGGAGCCCTATCCTAATCAGAGGAAGCGAGTTCTGCTTTCCGGTGGATACCGTTGTCATAGCAATAGGCCAGGGACCCAACCCCTTGATCCCTGAGACCACGCCGGAAATCAGGGTGGGAAGAAAAGGAAACATCATAGCAGACGAAAACCAAAAGACACTAATGGAGGCCGTTTGGGCGGGAGGAGACGTCGTTACAGGGGCGGCGACTGTAATCGAAGCCATGGGTTCGGGGAAAAAGGCAGCTAAAAGCATTCATGAATACCTTTTGAAGAAATGATTGATTTTATCGAACCTTAGATAATGCTCTTTCAGCCAGATAGGATCCTGTGAATATCAAACTGATCCCTGCTTGTATCAGCCACAGCGTCAATGTATAGTAGAGGAATGATAACAGTCCGGCGTATGCGATAAGCCTGGAGTATCCTTCGAATTGGTGTAAGCCAATCAGATGAATGAATCCTAGAAACACTGATGCCAAACCAACGGATGCGATCGTTTCTCCCAGAAGGATGGTGTATGCACCGATTTCCTTTGAATGCATAATCAAACCAGTCCTACGAAAGACCACCGAGAAGTCGTGATTTTGTTCGTTCATGTCTCCTCGTTGACCCCGGATTGCGCCGTAGAAACTGGTCTTGCCCCAGGGATCAAGGGCTGAGCTCATGTATTGCCCCGTGTCTATGATATCAATGCCTGCCGCCAGAAGAAACAAACCCGCAATGAAATAGGTCCTGTGATTTCGGCTAAGAAATAAGAATGTTATGAGGGGAGCAGATATCTGAAGGATACAACCGCCTGCGGAGCCAAGAGTCCGATTACCTAAACCTATGACATAAGGAATTGTTCCAAAAACAAAATGTCCGACTTCGTGGATGATGATGGAGTACATCTCGTATCTGTAAAACCAGAAGAATCCAAAATACTCAGAAAGCAGTGGAATCCCTAAAAAGATAAAAAAGAAAAAGTTTACTTGTGGAGCATACTTGTCTTCGCGTTTTTCATGGGCTTGTTTAATTTCTTGGTTCCACTCCCAATCTTGTTTTTCTTCCTTTTTTTTGTTTTTTTCATCGATCTTTTCATAGACATCAGATAAAATTTCTTCGTCGAGACCGGAGATATCTACGTCATCGCCTGAAGCCATTGAAAAAATAATGGATTAAGAGTAGAAAAAATAGAGGAAGAAAAGAAAAAAGGAGATACCGCCTTCTTTTTCTTTTTTGGCTCCAATTTTGTCTTGATATGATTATGGGAAAGAATGATCGGATCGAAAAAGTAATGCTTAGACTCAAAAAAAGATACCCGAAAGGTGTAAGCATGCTTGCAAGCGTCGGACCCGATCCCTTTAAGGTGCTTATCTCAACGATTCTTTCTGCTCGAACCAAAGACGAAAACACAGCTAGAGTATCAGCGATCCTTTTCAGTAGGTTCACGGATGCAGCCTCGCTTTCGCGGGCACCCATAGATGAAATCGAAAACCTCATAAAATCCATTGGATTCTACCGCGCAAAAGCAAAACACATAAAAGAAACTTCCCGAATGATAGTGGATGATTTTATGGGTATAATCCCAAATAATATTAAGGACCTCCTAACCCTTCCGGGCGTCGGCCGAAAGACGGCAAACTGCCTTTTGGTATACGGCTACGGAATCCCCGCGATAGCAGTCGACACCCACGTCCACAGGATCTCAAACAGATTAGGTTGGGTGAAGACGAAGACGCCAGAGGAGACGGAGAAAGTACTAGAAAAAATCCTTCCAAAACGATGGTGGCTTAAAATAAACGAATACTTCGTCCTCTACGGAAAAGAGATATGCCAGCCGAAAAAACCGAAGTGCGGAGAATGTGTGATCGAAAACATCTGCAAATATGAGAAAAAACCAATATGAACTATGAGATCCCCCCTTGGGCTATGTTCGCCTTCTTTTCTATTCTCCTCTTCTGGAGCGATGCGGCAACAACTCATCTCGCAGCAAACGCCCACGGATGGCAGTGGGAAGCCAATCCGCTCTGGACGGACGTCCTAGCCAAAGCTTCTATTTTTAGGTTATTGGTATCGGCCATTTCGTTCGGCCTTGCTGCCGCCGTCCTAGTGCACGCATTCAGCCGTGTCTCGCCATCGCTTGGGATATCATACGGGGTGTTCTGGCTTTCGGTTCAGGCATCCGTGGTTTTAAGTAATATTTTGTCCTGGATTATAGGGGAACCCTATATAACACGGATCTTTTGGTTCTTCCCCTTCGTATCCGCCTTCATAATCCTTGCAAGCCTCAAGATTTTATGCTCTGGAGCCGAACCCGCAGCCCTGTCGCTTTTGGTCGGCCATACAATAATCGTGATATTCGGGTTTACGTTCCCCATCTCCCATTTCGTCAGGCTCGCAGGCCCACTCTTTCTAAGCCTAATGTTCTTCTACCTGTTCTCAATCCCCACAGTGCAAAACAACAATTCCCAATCATAGACTATGTTTTTCAGTAACCGACAGATTTATTAAACCCCAACTACCTTGTATTATTGGATAAAAGAAGAGAGAGCACTTGAGTTTTTCTAAAAACGAGAGCATTGCAAACGTCTCTTGAAAAAATACACAGAGGTGACAACAACATGACAGCATACAGCTTAGCAATCAGCACAGGCCACATATGGAAATGTGAAAACTGCGGATACCAGAGCCAACTGATATACCAGGAACACACCCAAGAATACGCCTGCGGAACATGCGGATCAGACTTCAAACTGACAAAAGCAGAAAAGAAAAAACACTTCTAGGAGAAGTAAATCGGACATATTTAGCACATATCTTTTTAGTTCAAGATATTTATTCCCAGACGTTCTATTATACTTTATGCAAAAACCGAACAGTATAGCCATCCTCCTTTTTAACGGTTCTCTACCACTGGATTTTGTTGGTCCACACCACGTTTTTACACATATGAAGAGGTATGCCCAGCCAGATTTACAAATAAGGACTATTGGGACAGAAAGCCCTGTAGAGACGTCGGGTCATTTAAGGATTATCCCAGACGAAGTTTTGACTTCCGAGACAAAAATCCCCCAAGGAGACGGTCTTCTTATCATCCCTGGGGGGAAGGGGGCAAGAGACATATTAGAGAATGGAAATCCATTGGTCGAGGAGTATATTAGAAAATTCCACGAAGCTGGAAATATGATTGCTACAGTCTGTACGGGGGCTCTCGTTGCTGCAAAAGCCGGGATATTAAAGGACTGTCGTGCAACTACTCACGGGAAATTTCTGCATCTGCTAGAAGGGCATGTCCAAGAAGTAGTAAGGCTTGGACGAAATCAAAGCTATGTAGAAAACGATTCCCAAAGGATAATCACAAGCGGAGGAGTCATGAAGGGATTGCCAATGGTTTTGGACATGGCCCAGAGGTTTTCAGGTCCTGAGGTTCGAAGGCGTATCCAAGACTCAATGAAGTATCCAATTGTTGCCCAAATGCTAGATACAGACTCAGCCCATGGATTGATGAAAACCACTAGGCCAAAAAGGAGACTGCCAAATTAAGATTGCATCTCAAATGCGAAAAGTGCCACGTCTTCTTCTCTTCCAATGATTTCGGCTTTTGTTCTTTCTGGTCCGAGTAAGCATCTAACGTAATTTTTGTAGTGTTGTGGATCAGGTTTAAGCGAACGGTAAACTTCAAGTCCAGTTCCAACAGGGATCCCCAAATCAGGACCGAACTGGCTTATGAAAGTCGCAGGCCCTTCGAATGTGATTTTTCCAACGATCCCCCCCAATCCCCCTTCCACCGCTGGATCGAATCCGAGTCGTTGTTGGTTTATCTGCGCCAATTCCCTGGAGCCTCCATCTCCGGCAAAGATCGAATTGCCCATTGCGTTCTCGACAGGTTTGAATGCAAAAGTTGAGAACCTCTCAGTATCATACATCGTAGTTATCCTTCCAATCTCATCTCCGCGGTTCTGGGGATCTATAACTTGCATGTCAGCTATGACGTTCACATTTATACCGCCTTCCGAGTATCTTTGAAAGCTTTGGTAGAGGTCATTCTGGGGCAGGTTTCCAGCAGCGTTTCCTAACATAAGAAACGAGACCTTTTTTGCATCTGATTGAAGTCCGTTGATTTGGTGCATAACTTCAGGGTCATCGAGATCTTCGAAAAGAGTACGAATAGGTTTTACCTCAAATCCCATTTTTCGGTACTTCTCAGCTTTTTCCGAAAGGATATCATCGTGAACATCGATAAGGCAAAGCTTTGACTTTTTCGGATCAAGACCTTCAACTACTCGGTCTTCGCGGTCGCCCAAACCCATAATCACCACTGTACCATCTTCAACTCGTGATTTGATATCTTCCATCACCTCTTTTTTGCCGAGAAGCTTGTCTTCAGTTTTGTGAAAGTAATGGTTGACTTGTCCTGCACCGGCAGCAACTTCCCTGTGATAAATTCGTTCGGTGTCGAACATGTATCGAAGGGCAGAGGAAAGAGTCGATTCTCTGGAGGCTACCTCCCTGATAAAGGAAGCAATGTCTGATAATAGTTTTTCCGAAACATCGGTTTTTTCAAGAAGCACTCGGATTTTATCGGTCATGTATCCGTGATATTTTGGGTGTAGGTTATCATAAAACCTTAAGAGTATATCAGAGGATTTTGCATTGTCTTTTCCAAGCTCCCCTTTGGAGAGGTTCTCAACGACTTTATCGATTGTAGCAATGGCAGCAGTATCTGTTATCGAGAGAGATTTCTTGGATTGATGAGCGGATTTTGTTCCGATGTGTGCGCCGTTTCTCCCAAGTGCACCCCACCAAAGCGTCTGTTCGGCGAAGTTGGATTCAACATGTTTTGAAATTGATCCTGCAAGATCTGCTGGTTCTTGACCCATATTTCTCCAAACTGTTTCAACAATTGGAAAATCTTTCGCACCTTGCCCGATGAATTCATTCAATCCTTTTGCCCCCATAATTCTTTGAATTGGAACGATTGATGAAGGACGCTCACCTAGCCCTGTTCCCCTCACGACACACGACCGCGTTCTGTGTTTGTGAGCCTGTGCCTTGAGGGAATTCATCCCATCGGGTTTTATCGAATGATCATCATCTATAATTTGATTTAGATGCAATCCAGTAGACTTAGTAGTATGTGGACAATGAGTGACGGTACCGTTTGCAAGAACAGTAACAGCACTACCTGTCCCGAAAAGGCATTGGTTCCACATATATAGTGACCCCAATTCAAGAAACCCGCTCATTTGACGGGCGTCTGCCTCAAGCCTCTGTCTTACTTCCCCATTCATGCCAGGAATGTACTCGTCCCAAACATAAGTCGCTATGTCATTTGCTTGTGCAGATTCCACTAGTGCCCCTAAGCGTTCCCTCTCTTGACTTTCCTGATGTTTTGGGGTATTTACCGCACTAATCGCAAGGTTAGTTTCATATTCGTCAGCGACCTTCAAGCCTAACCAGTACTTCACCATTCTTGCCAAGTCCTTTTGTGAGGCTACAAGAGGTTTTCCGTCAGGGGTGGAATTGGTTTCAGAGTAATGCCCGATCCCAACAGCATCGGAGAAGATGTCAGGTTTTAGAAATGGAAGACCATAAGTGCTCAAAAGGACATTCGCGTTATTGTCTTTTAAAAACTTGATTGCTTCCTCATCCATTGAGTGGCCGCCAGTATAAACCACCGTTTGGAGTCCTAGTTCATTTGCGTGTTTTACCAGTTCGAAGACTTTATCCCTATATCCCTCTTTCTCGGTGGGTTCCCCTCCCGCAACAAATGTGACAACTTGGAGTCCTTTTTCCTTTTTGAGGTGAGTCATTAATGTTTTCAGTTTATCAACCTTAACTGAATCCCCTACCGGGTCATGCTCGGCAATGCACGCCCCACAAGGCTTTCCAAATATACTATCTGACAACTCTATGACAGCATTTGAATCGGCTTTTCTGCAAAAGAAGTTTGTGCTAACATTCATAACCGAGATAGTTTCTTCTTCCACTTTCGCCCTTAATTTTGGAGGTAAGATGTTATAGTAGAGGTGTTGCTGATATAACCTTCTCAGCGGTTTCCAAAGCTTTGAGCCCAGTTTTTCATCAATCTTTAATCGAGCTTTCTCTTCGGCAGTAAGGTCCGCTCCCCGAAACATAGCCCTCAATCGCTTAAGCATCTGGGAGGATCCGGGCTTTAAGGTTCCTAGAACAATGGGTTGATCCTCTAAGGTGATCAAAGGTTGTTGTTTAGCCCCGGATGTCCTCCTCCCGCCCAGTAGCTGTTTTTCTTTCACCATATGACTGATTTATAGGAAGTCCAAGTAGAAAAACTTATAGGCAGGCTCTTATAATCCGTGCCTTTTGGTGAATATGCGCTGTTTAACGCATCTTTTTTGTTGTCTAAATCTGTTTGGTTTTTAAATTCCCTTTGTTAATTTTTGTCTTTACACTAATTTTTTGATTTTGTAGTGAGGGTGGAAGATAAAAAAAAATGGCTGAAGAAATCAACTACAAGGAAAGGTTTAAGGGAGCGGTAAAGTATACGGATGACGAGGCGTTGAGCTATCACAGGGGGAATGGCCCGGGAAACGGAAAGATCGAGGTCTGTGCCACTTCGCCTCTGAAAACGAAAAAGGATTTGAGCCTGGCTTATACTCCGGGAGTGGCTGTGCCCTGCAAGGCGATTGCTGCGGATAAAGCCAAGGTCTACGACTACACGACTAAAGGCAATATGGTCGCAGTCGTTACCGACGGAACAGCCGTCCTCGGACTTGGAAACATCGGCCCAGAAGCCGGCCTTCCTGTGATGGAAGGCAAATGCGTCCTCTTCAAGAACCTCGCTGGCGTTGATGCCATTCCCATCTGCCTTAACACCCAGGACACAGAAGAGATAATCTCCGCTGTCCAATGGTTGGAGCCGGGATTCGGAGGCATCAACCTCGAAGACATCAGTGCCCCACGTTGCTTTGAGATAGAACAACGACTAAAGCAGTCCCTTGACATACCCGTTTTCCACGACGACCAGCATGGAACAGCCATAGTCACATTGGCGGGACTCATAAACGCCCTCAAAGTAGTCGGCAAAGACATAAAAGACGTTAGAGTAGTCTTCAACGGAGCAGGAGCCGGCGGCATAGCCTGTGCCAAGTTCTACATGAGTGCAGGCGTCAAAGACGTGATTCTCTGTGATTCAAAAGGTCCCATCTACGAAGGCCGAAAGGAGGGAATGAATCCCGTAAAAGAAGAAATGGCAAAAATAACGAATAAACAAAACATTCAAAGATCTCTCGCTCAAGCTATGAATGGGGCAGACATCTTTGTAGGACTGTCGGTTGCAGGCTGCGTGAACAAAGACATGGTGAAAAGCATGGCGGATGACGCGATAGTTTTCGCTTGCGCCAATCCTGTGCCGGAGATAATGCCAGAGGATGCTTTAGCCGCAGGTGCTACTGTGGTCGCTACGGGACGCTCGGATTATGCAAACCAGATAAACAATGTCTTAGGTTTCCCGGGGATCTTTAGGGGGGCACTCGACGTCAGGGCAAAAGACATCAACGAAGAGATGAAACTGGCAGCATCCAATGCCATTGCATCGGCTATCTCGGATGACGAACTGGATAAAGACTACATAATCACAAATCCACTAGACCCGAGGGTGATGCCCACGGAGGCGGCGGCTGTGGCGAAAGCCGCAATGGACTCAGGTGTCGCGCGAATCAAGGTGAACCCGGAAGAAGTCAAGGAAAGGACTGCAAGGCTTGTGGAAGAAGCAAGAAGGAGAGGTTAGGTTAACTCTCCAAAATTCTTTGTTTTTTATTGTTGTTTCATATTTCCTTCTGAAAACAAACGATGATGAAGCAGATGCTAAATTCTAAGATACACGGTGCTGTGGTAACAGCCCGCCACGTTGAATACGACGGCTCGATAACGATAGATAGAGAGCTGATGGATGCAGCAGGCCTCCTAGTCTACGAAAAAGTCCTTGTAGCAGACATGGAAAACGCAAACCGATTCGAGACCTACGTCATCGAAGGTGAACCGGGAGGCGGAGCGATAGAGGTGAACGGCGCAGCGGCTCATCTTTCTAAGGTGGGTAACAGATTGATAATCCTTTCATTTGCCTTGGTTGATGAATCCGGGGCAGATTCGATTAAGCCTGTCATCATCAGGGTCGACGAAAAAAACAAGATAATCAGTAGCGGTTGAGATTTCACGCACAAAATATCCCTTTTTATATCTTTTTTCACTAATGCCTTGACCCAACGCTTTTTATAAAAAATGGCCGCAAGCGCGAAACCCAAGGAAAAGACTCCTTTTGAAAAGAACATCGACAACGTCCGTGCCGAGTTTCGCACCGCCAACCGACTAAAGAACATGAAGAATGGTTTTGACCGGATGGAGGAGCGCACAGCGAAGACCTTCGAGGAACGAGGAGAACAGCTTAGAAGCGACGCGGAATACATCAAGAAGGTGAGGATGGAAATTCTCGCTAACTTAGAGAAGAACCTAAAAGAAACAGTTGAAGCCTTTAAGGCAAAGGGTTTTTTTGTCCACGGACCCTACGATGCTGAGGGGGCAAATAAAAAGGTGGCTGAACTCTTCGAAGGGGAGAAGTTCGCAGTCAAGGGCAAATCCAAGGTCACAAAAGAGATAGGCCTCAGCAAATATCTGGAGGGCAAAGGATTCGAGGTAGTCGAGACAGACATTGGAGATCGCGCACTGCAACACTTTGAACGATTCCACGAGGAGATGGGTTTGCCACCAGAAAAGCCCCGCCACGCCTCCGGTCCCGCCATCGGTATGAACCGCTACGACTTCGCGAAAGTCGTTGCCAAGGCCTACGATGAAAGCTTTGAGGGACTCACACCCGATGAGGTAGCGGCAAAAGAGATAAGGCTTCTAAGGCAAGACGTAATCCGTGCCTACGAAAAGGCAAATATCGGTATAACAGGTGCCAACGTCCTCACACGCGACGGCTACGCCGTTATCATGCACAACGAAGGAAACCTCGGGCGCGTATCAATGCTTGCGAAATCCACAGGCGAGAAATCGAAGCATATAATTATTACAAGCATTGAGAAAATCCTGCCGAGCCTAGATGATGCCATCAGAAAGATCCGGGTGGAATCCATTTACGCCACAGGCTCTGATCCAAGTTTCTTGCAGATAGTCGGCGGACCCTCCAAGACCGCAGATATTGAGAGGATACTCTTTAAGGGTGTATCTGGCCCGACTGAAGTCCATTTAGTTTTAGTAGACAACGGCCGCATGGCTGTAGCTAAAGACGAGGAGTTCAGGGAGCTCTTGGCGTGTGTGTCCTGTGGACGATGCGTCTTCCACTGCCCGACGTACAGGAGTACGGGGCCTGCGTTTGGTTTCAAGGGTTACCCCGGCGGAATCGGAGTTATGCAGGCCTGCCTTTATCCGGGTGATCCTGAGGCTGCGGTCGAAAACGGACTCTACTTGTGCACGACGTGCAAGGACTGCGCCCTTGAGTGCCCCATGGATATCAGTGCAGCTGAGATAATCCCCAAGTTGAGGGTGAAGGCTTTAGAGAAAAATCTTTTCCCAGACGCTAAAGCGATGCGAAAAACTCTTTCAAAATACAAGAACGTCTACGCCCAGGACAACAAAAAGATGCGCGAGGGGATCGAACGTAAGGGCATCTCAAAGAAGAGCGATACGCTGTTTTTCGTTGGTTGCACGACAGCATTCAAAGATCAGGACACAGCAAACACTGCGATCAAGATCTTGTCGAATATTGGAGTTGACTTCACTATCTTAGATGACGAACCATGCTGCGGGGAACTTCTAAAGCTGTGGGGTGACGAGAAGGGATTTGAGGACATCGTCAAAGAGAACAAAAAGGTCTTCAAGGATGCGAGAGTGAAAAAGATTATCACGGCATGCCCCAGCTGCTATGAGACCCTCTCAACATCTCTTGGCGACGAGATCGAAGTCAAACACTTCACACAGGTCTTGGCCGAAAACCTCGACAAGATAAAATTCAAAAAGGGAAAGAAGGAACGAGTAACCTGGCACGATCCCTGTAGGCTCTCACGTTACATGGATGTCATCGACGAACCAAGAAAAATAATAAATGCAATACCTGGAGTAGAATTCGTCGAACTAAAACGCTCAAAGGAAGACAGCGACTGCTGCGGTGCGGGAGGGGGATTGTTCGCGGCCTTTTCGAGGTTATCCTATGAGATTGGAAAAGAACGCTTCGCACAGGCAGAAGAAGCCAAAGTGGACACGCTCATAACCTGCTGCCCAGGGTGCAAACTAAATCTCAAAAACGTCTCAGACAACAAGAAGAGCCCCATCAGGGTAGTAAATCTGCCGGAGTTCATATTTGAGAGACTGGCCTAGGAAAGACCATATCAAAATTCTTTTTTCTTTATTCATACAAATAAACCTTTGAATTATGGATCTGGAGGAGTCGGGGGTCAGGGGATTTTTTGGTTTATACGCATTCTTTATTTTCATAGGTATCCTGATGGTGGCTTTCTTTTACCATCTTTCGGGAGAATTCCAGCCTAGGATCATGTTGGTAACCTTGTTCCCTCCGACAGGCCTCATCATATTCTTAGTGATACTTGCCACAGTGAAAAAAATTGCTAATTCTTTCGGTGCAAACCTCTCAACCGGCCACACATTCGCTTATCTCATCCTTGGAGGAATGTTTGTGATGGCCACATGGATGTTAGTTTTTTACGAAGGTGACTGGACTGATGAAGACGGAAATCCAAGCGAACCGCCACCGACTTGGTTTAAAGTCGTGTTTTTTCTAGCCATATCAATTGGATTTTTGGTCGTGCGCACGTCAAGCAAAAAGGAGCAGCAGGTCAGGGAAGTAACCGAGGAATTTGTTGAATCGCGAGGAACAGAAATCAAAAGAGAAACAACCGACGACGACAGAGTCCGAATCGATCCTGAAGGTATACTCGAAGAAGGAAGACATGGTTCAATTGTCAACCTGGTCGAGGGAAAATTCGGGTCACGATATTACTACCTCTTTGACTTCATACCCGAAGACAAAGACAACAGCTTTGAAACGGTGGACAGAGCATCCAAAGTGTTAGTTTTCGAAGGTAGATTCCCAGCAAGGCTTATGACGATGTACTGCCCCTTTCCGGGATTTCTAAAAGAAATTTTCGAAAAGATGGCGGACCTTTTTTACAGGCAACTTGAGGAACTCAAGGATTCCGGCAAAGAAACAGATTTTGAAAAGAAGCTACTCACTCTAACAAACAATCAAGAAATTGGTCGAAAGATGCGCGACTCAATATCGCCAATCCTAGAAAATCGACTTGACCAATTTCCTCTTTCAGATAAATCTACCCCTACATCGATTAACATCACAAAACAACGCCTCTTCCTGCATGCACCCCAACCAAAAGATCAAGAGCAACTATCCAGACTAATCAGGTTGGGAGGAGACTTGGCAGATGCAGTGGAAAGAGCTTAGAGCTTGTATTCAGGATTCCCTTCGAGTTCTTTTATCGTAAATACTGGTCCGTCGATGCACACGTATTTTGATCCGACGTTGCAGTGGCCGCATTTTCCGATTCCGCATTTCATGAGGCGTTCAAGGCTTATTATGATGTCTTCGTCTGCAAATCCCTTGTTTCGAAGGGCGAGTGCTGTGAACCTGATCATGATGGGTGGCCCGCATATTATCGCTTTGGTTTTTTTCAGGTTGGGGCGGATTTTATCTAGTAGCTGGGGGACGACTCCGACGTTTCCCTTCCAGGCGTCCTGTCCTTTGTCGACTGTGATGTGGACGTCGATACCTAACTCTCTCCAAACATCAAATTCGTCTTTGAAGCACAATTCGGCTGGATTTCTCGCACCATATAGAAGGGTTGTTTTTCCAAAATCCTTTTTTCTCTCGCAGATGTATTTTATGAGGCTTCTTAGGGGAGCCAATCCGATTCCTCCTGCAATGAAGAGGATGTCATTTCCTTTAAGTCCTTTATCAAGAAAGCTGTTCCCGTACGGCCCCCTCATCCAGATTAAGTCACCAACTTCTCGCTCGTGGATCCTCGAGGTAACGCTTCCCAGTTTTTTTATTGCGAACTCGATGTGTTCTTTTTCGATCGGCGAGCTTGTGATGGATATCGGGCATTCGCCGATTCCGAGTATTGACAGCTCCATGAACTGGCCTGGCTTGTAGTCGAATAGTTTGCTCAATTTATCCTTTGGCTTCAATTTGAAAGATGAAACATCTGAGGTTACTTTGGTTACATCTATGACCTCACATTCTTCGGGTGAATAGGCGTTGGGGTGTTTCATTTTCCCACCTCTTCAAGTATCTCTACCAAGTTCACATCGACCGGGCACTTTTGCGTGCATCTGCCACAGCCGGTACAGCCGAAAAATCCGTATCTTTCTGGGATGTAGTTGAATTTGTGCTGGATCCTTTGACGAAGCCTTTTGGTTTGGGTGTCTCTGGGATTATGGCCTCCCGCCATCTTGGTAAATGAAGGCATCGTGCAGGCGTCCCAGCAGCGTATGCGCTCTCCAATGTCTGCTAATTCGTTGAAGTCGTCTGCGAGCTCAAAGCAGTAGCATGTCGGACAAAGGAAAGTGCATATTCCACACCCAATGCATTTGGCCCCGTTTTCCTCCCAGATTGGATGATCCCATTTGTCTAGCATCTTTTTAGGTAAGTCTTTGTCGATTAACGGGTTTTGGGTGAATTTTTTCAGAGCAGATTTCTCGTTGCTTTTTTCGAGGTCCATGTCTTTTTCTGTGGCTTTTTTCAGGAGTTTCTTTACATTTTCGAGTGATTTTTCTCCTTTTTCATTTACTCCTTCGACGAGGTAGGAGTCATTAATCTTTACTAGATAGATGTCTGCGCCCAGCCGGCTGTGGGGTCCGATTCCGACTTTATCACAGAAACAATAGTATCCTGGATTATCGCATGCTAAAGCAATTGTTAGTAATTTCTCCTTTTGTTTTTGATAGAAGTCGTCGACTGGCTCATCTAAGAACACAGCATCCAGCAGCTGATTTTGTGCTGCATCGCATGGTCGAACACCGAAGAAAACGCGTTCGGAAAATTCTTTGGGATCTTTTGGTTTAATATTATTGTCTTCCCAGACCAGCTTCATCAAGGGGGTGTCGCGAGGTAAACGGCTTTCTTTTGCAGGAGATGTGGTGTTGACTTCAGGTATGGTTATCTCAGATAATCCTCTTACTTTCTTAAAAAAAGTTGCTCCTTCCTCTTCGACTGGCCCAAAGAGTACCTTGCCCTTTGCAAGTTCATCGACGAACTTTTCCAAATCCTTTGCTGAGAGGATATATGATTTACTCATTTTATAAGTCCCTCGTCGTTTTCGAGTTGGTAGGTGACAAGCGGGTCTTTTTCCTCTAAGGATAGACCTGATTCGTATCCAAATAAATTTTTTGTTTCAATAAGCATGGGTTTGATAAGTAATCCAATTGGAATCTCCATTGGACAAGCCCTCACGCATTGACCGCATTCGGTGCATCTTCCCGCGTTGTGAAAGACCCTTATTAGTTGATAGAGCCAGAGTTGCTCTTTTTTTCTTGGTTTGTCTATCCACTCGGGGTGATCGGTTAAAACGCATTTCTCGCAAAAGCAGTTGGGACAAACCTCTTTGCAGGCGTTGCATTTGATGCATCTTTCGAATGTTTTCTTCCAGTAGTCCAATCTCTCCTTTGGACTCAACTTCAGAAATTTTTCGATGTGAGGTGGAGTCTCGGGGGGGGCTCCCTCAACAAATGGTTCGCCAATTAACGTATCGGCGAGAGGCGGTGTGTGGCAGATGCATTGAGTGCATCTGGGTTCGAGTAAGGATATGTCGAATTCTATCTTTTCAGTCATAGCTTTGTCCTTCTTTTGGGCTATGACCTTCTTTTCAGATATGATTCCGTGACACACCACACCTATGATGTATATTCGCTCCCGTTTTGCTTGCTCGTTTTTTAGTATTTCGACTATGCTTCTGCTATCGCATCCTTTGGCTACTATTGCGACTTTTTCCTCTTTCAGTCCAGGCAGATAGTTGGAGAGGTTATGAGTGCAGTACTGATTCCAGATAATTTTTTGTGCATCATTTGGGTTTCTTACAAAATAGGGGGTCACTCTGAGAGAATTGCTTCCAGCTTTGTATCCGATGACTACGTCAACCTTTTTTTCGGCTAAAAGCTTCTTTGCAGTCTCTTGTATCTTCTTTTGAATATTATCCATTAGAGGCCTCCTTAAGATTTAGAGGTCCAAGTTGTGTAACATCCTTGGATAATTTTTCCATTTCTTCTGCGAATTCCTTTCCTTCGGCAGCAGAAATCCATTTGACGACGAATCTCTTTGGTTCGATGCCTGCCGCCTCAAGGATTTTTTTTGTTAGGGCAAACCTCCTTCTTGAGTAATAGTTACCCTTTGTGTAGTGGCAGTCGCCTGGATGGCATCCTCCGACGAAGACCGCATCTGTTCCTTCGGAAAAGGCTTTCATTATGATAAGGGAATCGATTCTGGCAGAACACATCACGCGCACTATCCGGACATCCGCAGGGTACTGAAGCCTTCCGATACCTGCCAAATCTGCACCTGCATAACAGCACCAATTACATAGGAATCCTATTATTTTTGGTTTAAAGTCTGTTTTCTTATTCATGCAAATCCCTCCGACAGTATTGCTTTGACTTGAGCCAGCAATTGATTGTCTTTGTAGTATCTCTGCTGGATTGCACCGGAAAAACATGCTGCATTGCATAGTCCGCAGCCTTTACATAAAATCTCTGCCACCTCCATAATGTCTGCGGATTTGTCGTAGCTGATGGCGTCAAACGGGCAGACCCGCTCGCATATCCGGCATCTGACACAGGCAGTGTGGTCGATTTCGGCGACGTTTCCTTCCACTTCTATTATGTCCCGCTCCAGGATGTCCAATGCATTGGCTGCGGCAGATCCTGCCTGGGCGACGGAATCTGATATGTTTTTCGGAAACTGGGTGCAGCCAGCCAGGTATACGCCGTCAACATCTGTCTCTGTGGGCCTTAGGTTGGGGTGTGCTTCAACCAAAAATCCTGAGGGATCGCGTTGAACATGGAACAATCGCATGGTTTCTTCTATGTTCTTTGGCGGATGAAATCCTGCCGCTAATACAACCAGGTCCACTTCGTTTTCGAGTAGAAGGCCTGCTTCAACGTCTTCTGTTATTAATTTCAAGGTTTTTTCCCGGGTCTCGGTGATTTCCCCTGGCCTCCCCCTGATGAATGTTACGCCTTTTTTTCTGAGCTTTTGATAGGCTTCTTCGTCCCCTTTGCCAACGGTACGCATATCGATGTAATAGACGTATACCTCAGATTCCGGTATCTTTTCTTTTACCAGAGCCGCCTGCTTTAAGGTTATGTTACAACAAATGGAGGAACAATATTTTTTAAATTTCTCATCTCTTGATCCTACGCATTGTATGAAGGCTACTGACCTGGGTTTTTTTCCGTCCGATGGAAGTCTTAGGTGTCCTTCAGTCGGACCGCAGCTGTTGACTAGGCGTTCGAAGTCGAGGTTTGTGATTACGTTTGAGTGTCTTTTGTATCCGTACTCCTCTTTTCTTTCGGCGTCGAATGGGTGGAATCCTGTTGCTAGAACGATTGCTCCGACGTTGATTTTAAGTTCCTTTGGTTTTTCTTCATAGCTTATCGCCTTAGAGGGGCAGATCTTCTCGCAGATCCCGCAGGAACCCTTTGTTATTTTAAGGCATTTTGTCTCGTCTATGACAAATTTTTGTGGAATAGCTTGGGGATAGGGTATGTAAATCGCCTTTCTGTCACTCATATTGCGGTCGTATTCGTTTTTCACTTTTACGGGGCATTTTTGAGCGCATAGGTCGCATGCCACGCATTCATCAGAGACGTGTCGAGGATTCCTTTTTACAGTGACTCTGAAGTTTCCTACATGACCTTCAACTGCTGTTACTTCCGAGTACTCAAGTAGTTCGATGTTTGGATTTTGTTTGACTTCAACCATTTTAGGCGAGAGGACGCATTGGCTGCAGTCGAGCGCGGGGTATACTTTGTCGAGGAGGGCCATGTTTCCTCCGATTGACGGTTTTTTCTCCACCAAATATGTTTTGACCCCTGCTTTTGCTAAATTTAACGATGTAAAAATCCCTGCGACCCCCCCTCCGAGAACTAAAGCCGCCTTTACAACTTTGGCTTGGGGTTTTGTGAGTGGGACCAGGTGAACTGCTCTCATGACCGCCCCTCTTATCAGGTCTTTTGCCTTCTTTGTTGCCTCATCCTTTTCTTGTGCGTGCACCCAGCTTGCTTGTTCGCGGATGTTCACCATCTCAAAGAGGTAGGGGTTTAGGCCTTCGTTTTCGAGAACTTTCCGAAAGAGGGGTTCGTGCATCCTTGGAGTGCAGCTTGCAACGATTACCCGCTCCAGGTTGTTTTCTTTTATGGAGTCGGCGATGGATTTTTGCCCTGATTCGCTGCAGGAGAAGAGGTTGTCGTCTGCTTCGACTACATATGGGAGGCCTTTTGCGTAATCGCGCACTGACTTGACGTCCACTACGCCTGCGATGTTTTTTCCGCAGTGGCAGACGAATACGCCGATGCGGGGGTGTTTTCTCACTTGCTCACCCCTTTTATTTTGTCAAGGAGTGGTTGAGTCCGTACGCGATTCAGCTGCATTCCAAGATCCTGAGGACTAATTCCGAATGATAAGCCAAGTAGTTGAGGCAAGTAGAGGACTGGTATGTTGTATTGTGAATCGAATTTCTGGGCTATTTTTCTTTGGTTGTGCTCGTACATGATGTCGCAGAACGTGCAGGCAAGTGTTATCGCATCGGCCCCTATTGTTGTGAGTTCTGACAATTTTTTATTTGCCATCGTATAGGCCAGATCTTCATTTATTGCGTATATGTTCCCGCCGCAGCAGTCTTTTTTTGTTTGATATTCAATGGGAATTGCGCCGGTTGCGGAAGTGAGGTCATCCAGTACGTGAGGATACTCAACGCTGTCGTAGTTGGAAAATGCTTCGCTTGGCTTGGTCATATGGCATCCGTAGTGGGCTGCAATCTTCACCCCCGTTAAGGGCTCTACAACGTGTTTTTTGATTTCCGCGCAACCGATGTCTTCGTGGAGAATCCTTGTGATATGGCTTACTTTGACTGATCCGTTGTAGTGGAGTCCAATCTCTGCGAGTAACTCATTTATCTTGTTTTTTTGTTCTTGGTTTGTTTTCATTAGACGGTTCACTTCCGCGGGAAATGAGGCGCATCCTGTGCAGAGAGTGCAGATATCTAATCCTTTTTCTTCTGCGATTGCGAGGTTTCTTGCTGCCATTGCCATGGCCGCTTGCTCGTTTAGGGGTCGTACTGTGAATCCGCAGCAGGCAAATCGTGATTCGTCGATGAATTCTATTCCAAGTTTTTCAGCGACAATTCTAGCTGATTGCTCGTAGTTCAAGCCCCTGGCGGGGGTCGTGCAGCCCAGGAAAAGCAGGTATTTTCTTTTCATTTGTTTTTTATGTGTTTGCTTAGATTGGTTTGTTCGAATATCTTCTGGATGTCTTTTGGATTTTCCTTTATTTGGGGGAGACCCAATTGGTTTCTTCTTTTTGCCTCGAATTCGACTATCTCATAGAGTCGGCCGTGATCGTTGACATAGGCCCCTATATTTTTTATTACTTCTGGTGCGAAACCTTCTTCTACTGCCAGATTTTGTAAGGCGTGCATTACGTCGCTTATGTGTACCTGTTGAGGGCATCGTTCGTTGCAGGCATAGCATGTGGAGCAAAGCCAGATGGCCGGATCTTTAAGGACTTCTTTCACCCCCAGTGTTGCTCTTCTGATTATTCTTCGGGGATTGAATGCTCGTTCGATGGGTTGAACCGGGCAGCTTGCCGTGCAAGTTGAGCATTGGAAGCATTTGAGGAGGTTTCTTCCCCCATATGATTCCGTTATCTTGTTTTTGAATTCAGGGTCTATGGTGTAGGTCTCGTTTTCTTTTGTGTTTGGTGAGGCGA
>JBDREA010000006.1:0-2418 GCA_043820265.1 Candidatus Altarchaeota archaeon
GGAGTTACAATGATGCTTGAGGCGATTCGCCACACCAATGAATCTACCAGATTCTACCAGGCATCGTCAAGTGAGTTATTCGGCAACGTCGGATTAGAAGGTTGCCCAAAAGGCTTAGATGAATCCTCCGCTTTCAGACCCGCAAGCCCCTATGCCGCAGCCAAGCTCTACGGCCACTTCATAACATCCATATACCGGGAAGCCTATGGATTGTTTGCCGTCAACGGCATACTATTCAACCATGAATCGCCTCTTAGAGGCCTTGAATTCGTCACAAGAAGGATCTCAAATGCCGTGGCGAAGATATCGCTTGGACTGCAAAAAGGGCTTACGCTCGGAAACCTCAAAGCAAGAAGGGACTGGGGATATGCTCCTGAATACGTCGAAGCGATGTGGAAAATGCTCCAACAAGATGAGCCAGAAGATTATGTCATAGCGACAGGAGAAAGCCATTCAGTAGAGGAATTCGCTAAAGTTGCATTCCAACAGGTGGGTTTGGAATGGAGCGACCATGTTAGGGAGGATGAATCTTTGAAAAGACCTCTAGACGTAGATGATCTGAGAGGGGATTGTTCAAAAGCAAACAAAGGATTGGACTGGAAGCCAAAGACAACATTCAAGGAGCTGGTAGCGATTATGGTAGACGAGGACATAAAGAGATGGAAGCGGTACCAGAATGGGGAAATGTTTCCCTGGGACGCAGCGAGCTATCCTGAAAAATTGAAGATAAAGACCAGGTCGCTTCGTTCTTAGACGTCAAAAAGGAAGGAGCACCATAAATACAGGACGTCAATGGCTTTGGATTGGATAAGTTGATATTTAGTATTCCTTTAAGAAATTAAGCAGGTATTCCCCGTATCCGCTCTTTTTCAATGGTTCAGCGAGTTTTCTTAATTGTTTTTTGTCGATGAAATTCATCCTATAAGCGACCTCTTCTATGCAACCGATCTTGAATCCCTGCCTTGTTTCTATGACTTCGACGAACTGGGATGCCTCCAAAAGGGATCTGAACGTGCCTGTATCCAACCAGGCCGTCCCCCTTGACAAAACCGCGACCTCAAGTTTCCCCTCTCTCAGATAAGCCTTGTTTACGTCGGTAATCTCGTATTCCCCGCGAGCGGAAGGTTTAAGGTTATGTGCTATTTCTACGACTTCATTATCGTAGAAGTATAGGCCGGGGACCGCGTAATGGGACCTTGGTTTCACAGGTTTTTCCTCGATGCTTAATACTTTGTTTTTTTCATCGAATTCGACCACGCCGTAATACTCGGGGTTGGAAACGTGATAGGCGAATACTATACCTCCAACGGGGTCGGTCTTTGATTGCAGAAGCTCTGCGAGCCCTGACCCATAGAATATGTTGTCTCCCAGGATGAGGGCTACCTTGTCGTCGCCTATGAAATCTTTCCCTATTACGAAGGCCTGGGCTAACCCATTGGGTTCTTCCTGGATTTCGTAGCTGAAAGAGCAACCGAGATGTGAGCCGTCACCTAAAAGTTCCTTAAAGCGCGGTGTATCCTGGGGTGTCGAAATAATGAGAAACTCTTTTATTCCAGCCAACATCAGAGTTGAAAGCGGGTAATAAATCATCGGTTTATCATAGATGGGCATAAGCTGTTTGCTCGTTACATACGTTATTGGATACAAACGCGTACCCGAACCTCCTGCTAAAATGATACCCTTCATTTTTTTAACTGACTCATTTTTTGTAATCCTTCGTATATATTTAACGCTTTCACACCAAGCTCCTTTTGGGCTTTTAAAACACTAAGAGAGGAGTCCATGGGGCGGGGTGCAGCCTGTATCAGGGATTCTGAAGTGATCGGTTTGATCAGGTTTTCGTCTAGTTCGAAGACTTCCGCGATTTTTTGTGCAAAATCATATCTGCTAATTCTTTCCGAACCACATGTATGATATAATCCAGACTTATCTCTCATATCCAAAAGCATTTCCGCTAGATTATCTGCGAGCGTCGGGGAATTAAACTGGTCGGTCACAATCGTGATTTCTTCTTCTTTTTCGAGTTTCTCGATAACCCACATGACGAAATTGAAATTTCTGGGATGCCACCCATATAACACACTCGTCCTACCGATAACATAATCTATCCCTACTTCCTGGAGTGCGAGCTCGCCTAAAAGCTTGGATTTTGCGTACAGGCTTTGTGGGTTAACCTCATTTTCTTCAATGTACTCCCCCTTTTTCCCATCAAATACGAAGTCTGTCGAGACGTATGCCATCTTAGCACTGACCTTTTTACACCCCAACGCTACGTTTCTGGTCCCCTCTGCGTTAATGGCAGCGGCTTCATCTGGGTGCCCTTCACAGTAATCCACGTTGGTAAGCGCCGCAGCGTGCACGACATAATCTGGTGATATCTTCTCGATCAAATCCATTGTCTTTTCTTTTTTT
Organism: Candidatus Altarchaeota archaeon; assembly: GCA_043820265.1. Classification (GTDB taxonomy): domain Archaea; phylum Altiarchaeota; class Altiarchaeia; order IMC4; family JBDREA01; genus JBDREA01. Next base: position 2,413 of record JBDREA010000006.1, read on the forward strand.
GAGATG
>JBDREA010000007.1:0-4503 GCA_043820265.1 Candidatus Altarchaeota archaeon
GGGGACGTTTGACTTTGAGCTGGCCGAGATTGATGACAGAGACGGCCCGCCGTGGAGGTTGTGTAGGTGGCAGAGGTCTGGCCTAAATTGTGTAATGATCTTTTTTTGGGATTGAAAGGATATTGGATCAAAGATTTCAAGAAAGCTTCTTGTCGGGAAGTTTTTTGGAAGCTTGGCGAGAAGGGATGAAACCGGATAGACGTCCGGTTTTATTTCTGATGCATTGGTTGCCGCAACCGACACATCGAATCCTTCTTTCTTTTGCAGATTTGCCAACTCGCGAAGGTAGGTCTCTGTCCCGCCAAAGTAGGGGTAGTTGTTATTGACGTGAAGGACCCTCATCTATCTCCTCCCAAGAAGATAGTATTCTATCAAACCCACCCCCATGCCGGAGAGATTCAGGATGTTTTCCAAGATGAACGCGAGCTTAACTGCGACCGTGGAGAACCCCGCCAATGTTGTTCCCCTCGGACTTGATCCTGGACCGCTTGTCCCATGACGAAGCCTTGCCCTGGTCCAGAGTCGGCCGTACATGAAGGCTCTTGAGAGCCTTTTGGATGGGTGGTCGTTTCTGCTGTGGACTACGGGGGCAGTCTTGACTTCTTTGAGGGTGTATTTTCCAAGGCTCTTTAGGTGAGCGAAGAATTCGGTGTCTTCTGCGACCAGAAATGCCTCATCAAATCGGATTTCCTCGAACACCTTTTTTGGGACGGCAAGATTACAAAGATCCCAAGGGTGGGGTATGACCTCTATTCCTCGGACAATCGTCTTTTCGTCTTTCATCTCAGAGATCAGATCTTTCAGCCAGTGTTCATTGACTGGGAAAGCGTCGGTTTCGGTGAACACGATTATGTCGCCTTTCGCCCGGGATACTGCATCGTTCCAGGCTTCAGGTATTGTGCCCTTTGTCGAGGTGACGAACTCGAAGTCCCTGTAGCTCTGTTCTTTCAAAGCCTTCTTTAGAGGCTCGAACTCCTCTTGACGTTTGGCTATTGAGACGACACTAACTTTCCTTTTCTCAGACATATTCCCACCAGATGGCGCGGATCATGACGCATGCTGTTATAGATTTCGCAGTCAGTAAAACAATGGCATTTATGGTTTTTAATGCCAGCCCTAAAAGAGTTCATCTTTTCGTTGAACCAAATATTTTTCAGATCAAAGCCGACATCCTTTAGGTTTCCGACCACGTAATCCTCTCTTGAAATGCATGGAAATACGCTCCAGTCCGGATTTATCCATGCGCTTGTGAATCCGGCTGCACACGCAACTACCTGGGCTGGATTTTTCAGATATTTTCGAAGAAGCAAAATATAATTCGTCTTTGGAATTCTTTCAACCTGGGAGAGGAATCTTTCAACGTCTAGATTAATGCTTTGGTCTGTGGTGCCATAGTATGAGTTAAAGTTCACGACCCTGAAACCAACATCGAATCCTTTAGCATTCATATGCCCATAGAAGTCGACGAATTCGTCCTGGTTTTGGGCACATACTGTAAAGGATGCCCCACAAGACATCAACGAGTTTTTATCCGACAATGCCTTTAATCCCGCAAGGGTCTGCATCGCTTTGTGATAAATATTAACACCCCTAAGGTTATTGTGGGTTTCCTCAAATCCATCCATACTAACATCAACATAAAATGGTTTTTTCGCCTTTGGAATGAATTCCTCGATTGTCGAAAGTATTTTATCTGTAAGTATACCGTTCGTGAAAACGGAAAAATTCGTGTTCGCTTTCACCCACAAGCTAGCTAAATCTTCTCTTAGGAAAGGTTCGCCTCCAGTGTATCCGATGAATAGAGGCCGGTTTTTTTCTATGAATTTCTCAAATTCCGCGGCTGTGAACTCGGAGCCAGGCTTCTTCTTCCAGATGCTGCAAAAAGTGCACTTCGAATTGCACCTGTAGGTGACTGGAAGATTGATCAATCTTGGAATAACCTTCGGCCAGCCAAACCGCATAAATCCGATCCCTTTGGCGATTTCAGATAGCGCTCTCAGATTATCCTTTATTATCATCGCCTTTACCATCGCTTCCAAAGCATGTATGGAGCTGTTTTTATCATGGTCGGGATGTTTGGAAAAAGGTACTCGCGGGGGTGAAAAATCATCCTCTTAAGATATCTGGGGCTCATATAGAATTCGCGGACCGCCTTCCTTGCCGCAACTCTCAGCTCATCGCTTGGGAGGTGCTTGTAATCCGGCTCCCCGTCTTTCAGGGCATTCTGCTTGACTAGCTCCTCATAGAAAGGGGTTCCAAGATAAGGATTCATTATGGAGAACTGCGCTGTTTCTGGGTCGAGCTCCTTCGCCCAGGAAATCGTTTTTTTGATGCTTTCTCTGGTCTCTCCAGGCAGGCCCATGAGGAAGTCGCCGTGTATTCTTAGGCCGGCTTTTTTTGCTTCTTTTGTGAATTTTGTCATCCGCTCGGCCGTTAAGCCTTTCTTCGTGTTTTTTAAGACCTTGTTGCTTGCCGATTCATATCCTACGTGAAGGGTCCGGCATCCGGCCTTCTTCATTAGGACGAGCGTTTTTGCGTCCATGTTCCCGCGGGCATAACAACTCCATATCATGTCGATGCCTTCCGAAAGGATTGCATTGGATAGTTCTCTGGCCCTCTGGGATGTGAGGGTGTCGTCTTGTATGAATACTTCTTTTGCTTTCTTGATGTTTTGCTTTACGAATTTTATTTCCTCTATTACGTTTCCAATGCTTCTGAGGTTGTAGACCTGCCCGGGGATGAAGGAGTGCACCCAAAGGCAGAATGTACAGTGGCCCCAGGCGCAACCTCTACCTGTGAACAAGTCAACGAATGGGTAGAGTTCCTGGGGGACGTGGTATCTTTTTATGTCAAGATGCCTCCTGTAGAAATCCGTTACGAACGGTAGTTCGTCAAGCTGTCTTGAGTCTAGGAGCGGGCGGGTGGGGTTTGAGTTGACAATACCATTCTTCTTCCAATATAGGTTTTTTATATCTTCCTCTCTTTTTCCTTGAGCCAGTTCAAGCAGCGGATAATCGAATTCTCCTTTGATCACGTAGTCGACCTTGGACTGACTTGCGATTTCTTTTGGATGAATGGAGACGAACGGCCCGACAAACGCTGTTTTCGACCCTGTCCGTTCTTTTATCAAACCGGCAAATTGGAAATCTTCTTCTTCGCTTTTCGTGGAGCTGTACAAAACAGCCAAGTCGGGTGAAAACCCCCCTATCCTTTTTAGCGTGTCCTCTTTAGAGAGGTTTTCTGCGGGGGCGTCGATCAGCTCGACCTTGTGCCCTTCCCGTTCAAGCAGCGCCCCAGCATAAGAAAGCCAAATCGGATACCACTGTGTGTCTGAGATCGCGAAGTAGTCGCATCTCGCGTTCCTCATGTATCCTTCGCCGAATGGGGGGCTTAGGAGCAGTACTTTCATTTCATCTAATCTTTCGACCGGGAGTATTTATTACTTTGCGGATTAAATGAAGATAGACATGATCTTGTTTATTGTCTTTTCACTGAGTATTCTTCTTTTATGGTGGAGTTATGCAGGATACATCACAACACTTCATTTTATGGGGAAAAAACGTGAGAGGGAAAAAGTCGCGAAAATATTAAACGAGGCAGACCTCCCCTCAATCACCTTCATCGTCCCCTGCCACAATGAGGAGGGTTATATAGAGGCCAAAGTGAAAAACACGCTCAACCTAGACTATCCAAAAGACAGGCTCTCAGTCATCTTTGCAGACGGCCAATCAACAGATAGGACCATTGAAAAACTCAAGGAAAAGCTCATCGGACACCCTCACATGACTGTGTTGCAGACCAGAGTCCGGGGAAAAATCCCCCAAATAAACAAGGTTTTGCCGGATGTCTCATCAAAGATAATTGTTATCTCTGACGTTGACGGACTACTCAAGGAAGACGCCCTTCTTCGCTTAGTCGAGGAATTTTTACACGACCCAAAAGTCGGGGTGGTTGGGGCACTCATCATCCCAAAACACACAATCAAATCCGAGGAGGTGTTTTGGCGCAAGAACAACGAGGTCAGGATTTTAGAGTCCCAGGCACATTCTTCATCCATAGTCATCGCGGTCTGTTACTCGTTCAAAAACGGCATTATTGACCAGTTCCCAGAGGACGTGGTAGCAGACGACATATATAGCTCACTACAAGGGAATGCAAAGGGTTTCCGGGTTGTTTATTCAAACCATGCCATCGCATACGAGCAACGCACACCAAAAGACCTGAATTCCATGCTCAAACACAAGATGCGTAAAAGCAACGCGGTTCTAAGAGAGTTGATAAGGTTTATGCCCCATACTTTTCAGAGGGGTTTTTTTTGGAGAGTGATGTATCCCACAAAGCTATTGCAGTTCATGGGGTTCTCAATTCTAGCGCCCATCACGGCTATTTCCACATCACTTTTGATCTTTGATCCCGTTTTTAGATTGTTTGTTGCATTGGCGTTTTTTCTTCTGGGGTTGTCGATTTATTTCACGCACCATATAACGGTGAACATCCCGGTGG
>JBDREA010000008.1:0-8834 GCA_043820265.1 Candidatus Altarchaeota archaeon
ATTAATTTAGATTTATAATATTATGCAGATTAAAATATATCTTATACATAAAATGAAAAAATATCCTTCGTTTTATATAATTCTTATAGCGAAGAAAAAACATTCGTTATATTTTACTCAAAATCTGCGCGATCATAGGCCTCCCGGATCTGCTCTGGTGCGAGCTTGCTATAAATCTGGGTCGTAGTAAGCCTTTTATGCCCGACTTGTTGTTGGACCGCAGTGATCGGTATTTTGGCCATGAGAGCATCTACGATATGGGTGTGTCGGAGAGTATGTGGGGTCACTTTTCGAAGCATTCTGCCATTTGTATCTTTTGCGTAAAATTGCTGTATTCCAGCTCTTATAGCGTATTTGTCAAGCATCTGTTGTATCCGCCTGGTGGTTAGATTCCCTTTCTGCCTTGAAAGGAAAAGAAAGCTTTCCTTTCGTTTTTCAAGAGAAAGGTATCCCTTGATGTCGTTTAACAAATCCTGGTTTATCCTGACGGTTCTGCCTTCATTGATCTTAGTATTTTCAGCAGGGATCCTGATGAATCTCTTGTCAAAGTCTATGTGCTCGATTTTCATAAGGCAAAGCTCACCTACCCTGCAGCCGGAATCATGAAGCAGACGAACGATGAGCTTGTCTCTGGGATTGTCAATTGCCTCTTTTAGAGAGGACCATTCGTCCTTGTCCAGATATTTTATCGTCTCTTGAAATTTTTTCCTTTCTGAGTTTCGCATTACGTGAGCACCTCTATCTGATTGCAATACGAAAGTGGGTGCTATATGCTGATTTCTATTCCACTTTCGCATTACTATTACAAATGCGAAATTAAAAGCTTTTCGGTTCTGGATCTTCTAAAACGCAAAAAACCTCGAAAATACATGGATTAAACACCGAAAAAACCTGATCTAGTGCAAGTTCAGTAACCAACTATGTTACAGGATATCGGTTTTTGAATAATACCTTTGTCCAAATATTGTTAATTGGATTAGCCCCTAACGAAAACAACAATAGAAGGAAAATACTTCGCAAAATTCCTAAATATCTACGAAAGATATTTCTTCGTTTTAAAAATAATATTAAACGAAGAAAAAAACTTCATTTATATCAATTCAAATAACGAACTAAAAAAATTCATAAACTAAAATAGATATATTATCAAAGCATAACTAAATTAGATATTATGAAAAGAATAAAACAAAATATTCACATTATATAGATTAAATCATTCCTTTTTCTTCTTTGTCTCTCTAAGCCGACTATTAATATAAGTCAGAGGATTCGATCCAGAAGATGATGCCTCCTCCATAAATATCCGAACATCCTCCGCCCGATCAAGATTAGCCATCAACACTTCATTAAACCTCATCAAGTCCTCGTGATCCATATGAAGCTTATTCAGCTCAAACATGAAAGCAGGACCGGCGGAAGAGCCGACCTCTGAAAATATTTCAAGCTTGTCAAAGAATCGCTTCTCAGCATCCCCCGCCAGGATTCCTTCCTCTTCACTATGATGGGCCATAATCTCACCAATCGAGGCAGGACTAACGCGATTTAACTTCTCGATTACTCCCCTCACACCCGCTCCTTCAGGCACATCCCAACGAACGCCAAAATTATCCCTTAAAGTAAAAAGGTCAGAGATCATCTTTTGTTCTCCAACCAACTCCTCCTGATGTAACAACCACTCCTGAGTCTCCTCCTTCAAATCCTCGAACTTATCCCAATTAAACTCATCATACTTCACCTTAGTATCTGCTCGAACTTTATTCAAATCTCGTTCAGAATCCGCACGCACATGAGCTAAATCCGTTTGAGCATCGAGATTAGTAAGATCAGGTCCCACAGAATCTGGCACTGGCCCACCAGCCGGAGCCGGAACTCCAGACAACTTATCTATCTGTTTTTGCAATCCGCTCTCAGGATTCTTTTCTACTATGTTTCCTAGGATCTTACGAATATCTGAATTTTCCTTCGCGCTCCAGTCTACACCATATTTGTCTTTTAAGGCAAACAACCTGCCAAGATTATCTGCTCCGTGCTCTGGATCCTCAATCATCTGGTCACCCAGCCATCTCTTGATTTCTGGGTCTAGTGAACCTACGTATCTACCCCACTCAATGTCTCTGTTAGAACCTGGAGCCCTCGTTTTTCCGCTACGGAACGCAAGGAGCATATCCATACTGTGCTGTCCGCCCTTCTTGATGATAGGTTCGAGCAAATGGGTCCTACTGCTCTTAAGGATATAATCTGTCTCCATTTCACGCCAATCGAGTTGATAGGCAAGTCGAGATAGAGCTGAAAGATTAGCCCGCGCCATCTCAGGATTAGCATCTATCACATGTTCTTTCACCCACTTCCAGGTTGATTCATCAGTCCAATTTATCTCTCTGCCCAACATGAATTTGTCGGTGGCAAACGTATTGTCCACCATAGTCCCTCCAGAAGAGAACCAACGGATAATCTCTGTCGCATGATCTGGATGATCGTTCAGAATCGATTCTAATTTTGGGATAACTACATGATATGGCTGCTCCAACGTTCCGTCATCATACCATCTCCTGTAGTGAGGGACGTCCCAATCTAGTCCACGTTGCTTCATTGATCCAAGACCCTCCAATATTTCAACTGAATTCGTCTGTTCTTGGATAACTCTCTTTATGAGATCCCTGACTTTCGGATCCTCATAGTTAACACTTACTTCCTCGCGAGTTTCAAGAGTGGGTCCTCTTAGAATATGCTGCATCTGATGAAGCTGGAAACCAATTGCAGCAGATTTGTTGGGATCTGTCACTCCTGCTTCACCTAAAATACCTCTAACTGTAGAATCGGATTCCCATCCTTTATCCAAGAGAGTATCTTCCATCTTTAACGAGTCCCCCTTTGACTCGACGATAGAATGCCCCACTGTTACTGGAGCTGACACCCCAGTGGGAGCTTTAGGTGGTTGAAACGCCTCGGCTGGTTGGCTCGCTCCGATGCCGACACTCATCATTATCGATGCAAACCCTATTCCTAGACCACGACCTGTTCCGCCTTTGAGTTTAGACCAAAAAGACTGGCTTTTTGCAGGACTACCAGTTCCCCCTAAACCTTTTTCAACCTTAGGAGTAGCTTCTGATCCTATTGCTACTGCTATGGTTTCTCCCTTTTTTCTGAGTTCCTGGGTGAGTTCAGATAAGATCAGGCCTTCTTTTTCAGCTCTAGACATCATCGTCCACGAGGTTCCTGCACGGTTCATGGCAGATGCAACTGCTCGACCCCTAACATCTTCCCATGCACCTGTTCCTTCGAGATGAGCTTGTATTCCTTGGAGTTTTGGATCAGTGATTTCTGGCACCATGAAGCCTTCTGATGTTGGGGGGGGAGTTTTTCCTGTCGGTGCAGTTGTTGTTGGAGGAATCCCTGCCACTTTTCCTTCTGGGGCGCCAGTAGTAGTAGGACCTTTCCCTGGTGCTCCTTTTCCCCCGGTGGAGGGAGTTTTTGCTTTTTCCTTTTCTGCAAGTGCTCCTGATTCCCCTTTGGCTGCTGCAGTTTTTTCGGCTCTTGCTCTTTGTTTTTCAGTCGCACTCTCCAATCTTTCAGGTAAGGATTTTTCAGCTTTTGAATATTTTTGTTGGATTTTTTCGAGGGTCCCTCTCTTCTGGGCTTTCTCCATCTCTTTTTGGATCGGATCTTCTTCGTTATCGATTCTTGAGTCGAATCCTTTTTTAGCGGCTGTTATCTCTGCTTTACGTGCATTTTTCAGTCTGTTATTTGCCTGTTCTATTGCCTTGTTCTTCGCTTGTTCAGGAGTTAACTGCTTTCTTTCCTCTTCTCCTTTCTTAGCTGCAGCCGGGCTCCCAGCTCCAGATATTTCACCTCCAGGTGCAGGTTCACCTCCCGTGCCTGCAGTCTCGGTTTGCAGGGGCGTTCGTTCAGGGGTATGAGGATCTCTTTGAAACGGCTTTATCCCATCGATGCTTTCCGAATCTACTTTAACGTCTGGTGTTGGAGCCATTCCTCCTTCCGCACCTGCCCCCCCTAAACTGGCTCCTCCCACAGCGGCTGGGGCAAGTGACCCGCCGGGGGAGCTATGAGATCCCGTTTCATAGCCGATGCCTCCTCCTCTTGTGAGGAGGGAACCTGTGGGTTTACCGCTAGTTTGGGAGGTGAACCGGCCTTTCGGATGCGGCCCCCAGGCCCTCATAGTCATTTCTCTATTGAAGTACGAAGGTCTGAGGGTCCTTCCTTTGCCTGATCCATAAACAACCGAATAATCGCTCTGTGATTGAGACTTTCCCCTTCCCGATTCATTTTCTTCACTAAATGAGCTGTCTATGTCTCCTTCATTACGTGTTCGAGATGACTTATTTCCTGAGATGATTTCTCCAAAAGAAGGCGCATATTCGGGGCGCTGGAGGACGGACAATCCCACACCTGAGATACTTCCTGTGCTGGAATCATAGGCGTAGCTCCTTTCTGCGGTGCTGACGAATTTGTCGCCTCCTTGAGGGTAGATTGAGGGTGCAAAGCCGGCTTCGCTTCCATGTTTCCCCCAGTATAAGTGGCTCATGGCCGCCCCATCCCACATCGGCCCCCTAGCACCTGTGGGTGCGGCTGACGGTCCTCCACGGGCGGACTCACCCATGCTTTGACCCATGAAAGTCTGACCTGCAGCCCCGGCAAGTGCTTCGCCAACAGGAGAACCTCTAAGCATGAATCCAACAAAACGGGTTCCGGCAGTTCCACCCATCGTAGAGTACGCGTGAACCACTGCGCCAAACCAGCTTGAAAGCTTCATCATGAAAAGTGGCGACAAAACGACTCCAAGCAGTCCCCCTGCAGTTAGCAAAAATCCAACGCCAGAGTCTTGCAATCCGGCGACGGCAATAACAACAAACAATGCTTGAATCACTTGAATGAAAATTGCCAGATAAGTGAACTTTAAAAGAGAGTTTCCAAGACCCCTCGTATAACTAAAGTAATAAAGGAAAAGCGTCAACGGAAAAATCGCCGCAAAAAGCATTATCAAGATGAAGCGAAACGTAACCATTAATAGTGCAACAGTCGCGAAGGCTAGAATGACTATTGCCACGAGAAACTGGCTTGTCGTAGCCTCCCAAATGCTTGTGAAGATATCTGTTTCATAATTTGCACCGATTGAGTCGAACATCTGCTCAACCATCCAGGATGAAACATCTAATATAAACTGTAAGAGGATAGGGGAAAGAGACACAATCACCATACCAGTCATCAATTCAAACAATAATTCTTTGGTCTTCATCCGCCCTCTGGGAGTTCCCACGCTCATGATGAGATAAATCCCCAAAAAAAGTATCAAAAGAACGTACATGGGCATCAGGGTCTTTAAAAATATCATCTGTGAATCCCGGATTAATACGTTCCGGGGAAGTTCGATTGTACCCAGGAATTCAGCATCGTATTCGCAGGTGTTGCCATTTTCCGGGTAAACGCACGGATTAAGCTTCAACATCACAAGCATTAGGCTGTATGAGGAAATGGTCTGTTCTTCTAGCCAGTTGCTTATGTCCTGTATCATTGAATTGAACAGTCCCTGTCCCTGTTCCTGGAAACCCTGACCTGTTTCGGCATCTTGTGCTCCAACGAAGTTTACACTGAGCATTAAAATAGAAAAAACAGATATCAGGCACAGTATTTGTGATTTCTTGTTCTTACTGCCAGGATCCATCTTTAACAATAATATATGATATTAAATTATAGGTAGAAGAAGGATAAATAACCCTTTAGGTCCGGTAATAGACTGCCTATTCTACTGTGACGCTTTTTGCCAGGTTTCTCGGTTTGTCTACGTCGTGTCCTCGAAGCACTGCTATATGATAAGCAAAAAGGTGCAATGGAACAATATTTAGGATAGGTGTTAGAAGTGGGTCGATTTTTGGCACATCAAGTATCTGTCCCTCACCCAAAGTGATGACTTCTGCGCGTCGAGCCTGGACTTCAGCGATGTTTGAAAACATTTTATCTGCTAATTCGTCGTTTGGGATGATGCAGATGACCGGTAATCCGCTTTCAAGAAGAGCCAGAGGGCCGTGTTTAAGCTCTCCGCCCGGATATGCTTCTGCATGAAGGTAGCTGATCTCTTTGATTTTGAGGGCGCCTTCGAGAGCTGTTGGATAGTTCAGCCTTCGACCGATGTAAAAGAAGGTCTGCTTGTTGGCGTTGAGTTCTGCTATCTCTCTTGGTTGGTTTCCCTCTAAAATCTTTTCTATCTTTTCTGGTATAGACTCCATTTCTCCTAGGAGTCGGATGTATTCGATTTCACCCATCTTATTTTTAGAAACAGCCAGGCCAAAGCATAAAAGAGTTAATGAGACGACTTGCCCCACATACGCTTTTGTCGATGCGACTGCGATTTCAGGCCCAGCGTTTATGGAGATGTTTTCGTGGGCCTCCCTTGTAAGAGACGAACCCACGGCATTGACAATACTAACAATGTGTGCCCCCCGTTTCTTTGATTCCTTTACGGCCGCGAGCGTGTCGGCTGTCTCCCCGGACTGCGAGACAGCGATTAAAAGGCATTTTTCATCTATTGTCTCGATAGTCGAATAGCGGAATTCTGAAGCGACGACCGATTCCGAAGAAATCTGGAAATGCTCAAGTAAATATTTCCCTACGAGTCCAGCATAAGATGCCGTACCGCAGGCCACGAAATATATTCGTTCGTAACCCTTGATCTTTTCGGAGACCTCTCTGGTATTTCCCTTCTCTCGCAAAGCGTTTCTGACGGCGTTTGGCTCCTCGTATATCTCTTTTAGCATGAAATGATGGAATCCCCCCTTCTCTGCGGATTCAACATCCCATTGAGTGGTTTCGGGCTCCTTTTTAACTTCTTCTCCAGTGAGCAGATTGAACAATTTTACCTCGTCTTTTTTTATGTATCCATACTCGAAGTCGTCTAAAATGATAACATCTTTTGTCTCCGGGAGAATAGCGGGAAGATCTGAAGCCAAGAAATTCTGATCAATGCCGACCCCGATTATCAGGGGGCTCTCCTTTCTTGCAACGAGGATCTTGTCCTTCTCAGTAGTAGAGATTGCAGCAATCGCAAAGCTTCCCCTCAAACGCAGAAGAGCTTCACGAAATGATCCAAAAAAGTCGTTTTCTTTTGCGTACTCCTCTATTAGGTGGCTTATCACTTCAGTGTCGGTGTCAGATTTGAAGACGTGCCCTCTTTCCTCCAGTTCCTGCTTTAAAACCATGAAGTTCTCTATTATGCCATTGTGTGCGACTGCATATTTTCCCGTGCAGTCGGCGTGAGGGTGGCTGTTGAGATTTGATGGGGGGCCATGAGTCGCCCACCTGGTATGGCCTACTCCGATGTTTGACGAAAGAGTTTCTGGTTTTATCGTCTTTCTTACTTCATCCACTCTGCCCTTCGCTTTGGGGATGAAGATCTCATCGTTTGAGATGTAAGCGAGGCCAGCGCTGTCGTAACCTCTGTATTCGAGGCATTTGAGCATGTCAAATAACAGTTCAGGCGCGTTCCTTTTCCCGATGTATCCTGCAATCCCGCACATCTTTGATTTTATCCCTTTAAATCAATTATCGCTTCCGCAAGGTCTCCATCTGCTTTCTCAAGAGCGCTTCTTGCCTGGTCCTTGCTGACACCAGCCTGGGTTGAAACCATCTCTACGTCGTCTTCGCTTATCTCGATTTTGACTTCAATTTCGGATTCTTTGACCTCTCCTGAAATCTGCCACATGTCCTGGCCTTGGACGTTCGTCCTTACGACCTGGGGGTTTGAGATAACGATCTCTTTTTCTGCCGTTTTAATGATGACTTCGAGGGCATCGATTTCAGTCATCTTCACGCCCATCTGTTTCATCATCCTCTTCATCTGTTTGGGGTTTACTCCTCCGGGAAACATATCATTCACCTTTTGTATTCCAACTTTAGTATCTATGCTAAATAAAAAATTTGGGGGCGTTTATTCCTCTTCATGTCTGAGTTCGTGGGTTTGAGCTACCAATTCTACGATATTATCAATGAAGAATATCAGTCCGACCCCTAAAACGAGCATGAAAGCCATGATGACGGGTATATACTTCCATGTACCAGCCATTATTGTTCCTGCTTCGAATAACATGTGAGAAATTACTAAAATTAATCCCGAATCGAAAAATTTCACGGCGCGTTCGATGTATGGATTTCTATGTCTTTTCTTTTTTTCATCTACTAAGCTAGTATGAAGTAAAATGCAGTAAATACTTAATGCAATCGATAAAGCCACTAACCCCATACTCAACTCTCTGAAGCTCTGTGAATCTCTTTGAGATATGACTGCCACCAAAAAATAGAATGCAATCCATGAAACCCAGACATCTGCAGATAAACCCAGGATATTTTTTCTAAGTTTTACACCCCAGTGTCTGAAGTTTACTCTCATGTTCTTTTATATGTCGTAAATTTCCTCTTGTTCTAGGATTTTATATCCTTTTCCTTTAAGTACCTTCTCAGCTTTTTGGATGTCATTGGTTCTCAGGATGACAACTGCTTTTCCGGGGGTTTTTGTTATGAACGGGTAGACGTATTCGATGTTTAACTTATCCGCGGAGACGGATTCGGCAACTTGGTGCAGTCCCCCTGGCTGGTCAGTGAGCTGCACGCCTAAAACATCGTTTTCTTTTGCCGAGATGCCGGCCTTTTTTAACGTATCCATCCCTGAGTCCGGATCTGAAAGGATTAATCTCAGAACACCGTAGTCACCGGTTTCTGCGACCGTCAAGGCTCTGATGTCTATGTTTGCGTTCTTAAGTAGTTCAGTCACATTCTTTAATGAACCTGGTTCGTTTGCAAGAAATACTGAAATTTGTTTGATCATC
>JBDREA010000009.1:0-10586 GCA_043820265.1 Candidatus Altarchaeota archaeon
AAGAAATAATTTTTTTAATCCCACCCTCCCAGTGTCATCTGTTTTCCGAGCCCTTTTAGTTCGTCTTCCTGGTATCCGAGGGCTTCCATGATTCGCATGACGGCTGGGAGCAATTGGTTGTTGAGGTAGTATTCTGGGTCGTAGTCTCCCTCTGTTGCGAGTTCGATTACTACTGATTTTTCACCTATCAGTCCTTTGCCTGGTGTGACGATGTATCTAACGAAGCTTCCCTGTTTGAATTCGAGCCCCTCTTTTATCGCCTTTTTTGCGGCAACTACGTGTGGGCCTTCGTTGACGTAGTCTCCTAAATCCTTTGTTATCTGTGTGTTTATTGCCAGCTCCTTTAATGGCACGGATTTGGAGCGCAGCCTGTCGATGGTCTCCTTGATGATGTCTGCCGCCTTTTTCGGGTCGTTTTCGAAGAGGATTGTTTCAAGGACTTTTTCTTGGGTGTCTTTTGCGATGACAGCCCAGTCGCGCCTTTTCGTTTCAAGGCCCTTGATGGTCAGCTTCCCGTCTTCGCCAGCCAAAGCATACCGTTTTTTTGTGACGAATAATCCGCGAAGATAGTATCCTTCGAATTCCAGCTCCATTGCCTCGGGAAGATCGCTATTGATCTCAGATAAAAATTTCTTCCCTGCGGCAACGATTTCGTCTTTGTCTTTGAGTTCAGGCTTCACAAGAAAGATGCTGTCTGTGTCGCCGTAGATGACCTTGAATCCTGCTTTCTCTGCCTTAGAGATTGTGTCAAGGATGTATTCTCTACCCCAGGCGCTGATTGCTTCGGCAGCCTCGTTAGAATACCACCTCGCCCGCGAAAATCCGAAGTAGCCGTAAAAGCTATTGGCTAAGATCTTTAGGGCGTGCTGTTGGACGTTGAGTAAACGCTTTGTTGATTCATCTTTTTCATCTTTTAGTTTTGCCTTGATTTCCATCCTCCTTTTGACGATTTCGCCTAAGACTTCCGGGAGAAACCCCTTCTTTTTTGCGCAGAAGTGGTGCTTGTTTGGAGCCATGTGGCCATCGGTAGCGCAACATTCGCAGTCCTGGGTTGCGACATCGATGTTGTGGCTTATCACGATGCTCGGATAAAGGCTTCGAAAATCAAATACCAATATGTCGTCGTGGATCCCCTTCACTGGATCCACTACGTAAGCTCCCACATAGGATTCCCCATCCCTTTCTGTTATTATGGACTCAAAAGGTCTGTTTGGAACGATGATGTCTTTTTTGAATGCTTTTTCCATGAGGAGGAGTTCGACCTGCTGGCTTGAGCCGCTTCTTGAGAGCTCATAGATTGGCTGCCTTACGATCCTCGCGAGCTCATATTGCAGGGGGAGCACAGCCTTTGAGATCTCAAGGGTTGCCTCTGCGTCGCTTAACGAGTATTCAACGAATCTTTGGAATTTTTCTCTGTCATCCCCCCTCCAGGCTTCATCCATCTCCTTGAGGGTTAGGTCGATTTTTTCTATTCCCGTCAGTTCAAGATAGACATCCTCGAGTCTGTAGCGCGAAAGATTATACGTCTTTCTGCAAACCGGATAAAGGTCTACGTGGGGTCTCCCCCTGACTCTCGCCCCAGTGTTCATTCCCCTCCTTTCCAACTTCACCTCTGATCCGTCCGCACCCAGTGCGAACTGGACTCCCAGCTTGTCTCCTCGTTCTTTGAGATACGGGAAATCGAAGTTGTCTGAGTTGTATCCAACTAGGAGATCGACATCTCGTGTTCTAATTTCATCGATTAATGCTTTTATGATGGATTTTTCGTCGTCCAAAACCTCTAGATAACCCACTTTTATATCAGTTTTCTTGTAGGTCCATACCTTTTTTTGCCCGTGACTATCTGCGTAGCTTATTAGGGTTATGGGATTTTTTGAAGGATTCGGTTCGCCTCCCGTTGTTTCGACTTCTATGTCTACTGCGGCGACTAAGAGGTCTGCGCTTTCTGCATCCTGCATGGGAACAAGTTCAGAGTTGATGATGTATCTTTGAGAGAATGGGATGTCTGCTTCCCTTACCTGGTTGCAGCTCGGCAGGTGGCGGACCTCTTCTCTGAGGCTGGCCACATCAGATGGGAGCTTGGTGAAAACTTCTAAAATATTTGCTTTTTTCCCGTAGTCGGTCATCTCCTTGATCCTGACCTCTGTTATCCGGCTACTCTTTAGCTCTTCTATTTCCTTTTTCAATTCAGAAGCATCACCTTTGGGAGTAGCGTAGAAGTAAGGCTTGAAGTCTGTGATGTAGTCGATGAAGCGTTCCTTGGGTGACCGGTAAAACAGCCTTATGACCGGCTTGTCCTCCTTTACGATGTAGTCTGCATCAAGTAATACATTAGTTGTCATATCGATTTTATTTCGAGGCCAGGTCCTCTAATATTTTCACCGCGTGTGATCTTCCGTTGAGTTCCTTCGAAATTTGGCGGAGTTCAGCGCATTTTTTCTGAATGTCATCTGATGTTCTGCATCGGTCGATGTAATCAACGATTTCTTCTGGTTTCGTGTCGTAACCTAACCGAAATCCTAGTTTTAGCTCCTCCAACATCTGAGCGTTATTCTCCTGTTCGCTGTGGTCCATGTCCGGGACTGAAAGAATAGGTTTTCCGAAGTTCACACACTCCATCATCGTGCTGTGTCCTCCAGGTGCTATCACCACGTCTGCGGCTTTGAGGTACGGGAAGACGTCTTCGAGGTAGGGGATTATCTCAACGTTTCCTTTCGTTTTTTCCTTGAAGTGCTCAGGATCTGAATTTGGACCGGTAATTAAAGTATAATTTGAGTCGGGTGTCGAGTTCGCCGCTTCGATGATGTTATGGAGTAATTTTTCTCTGTAGCCAAATCCGCCTATCATGCTAAATATGTATGGGTGGCTTTTTTCTTTGGCTATTGTTTGATGATAGTCCCTTCTCACAAGCGGTCCGGTGTATTCAACCTTTGGAGCCATCTTGAGCGAAAACTCAAGGCTTTTCGCGCAGACCGTGTTTGGGGGCGGGAAATCAGGTATAATGATCTTGTCCATGCTGTTGAAGACTTGTTCTGAAAATCCCTTCACCATCTTGCCGATGACTTGGAGCTCTATTCCCCTATTTTGGAAGAATAGGTCCATCTTGGTCTGATTCAGGATCATGGCGCAGGGTATCTTCTGCATCTTGGCTGAGATCGCTGCGATGTAGTAGCTGTCGCACAATACGACATCAGGTTTTTCCTTTTTCACTAGCGAGATGACCGAGGGGAATTTGTATAGTTTGGTTTGCCTCAAAGTCTGTCCCACAGATCCTCCAAGATCTAGTGCTCCGCCTTTCCCGACGAGAGTGATCTCAGAGGGGGCTTCTGCAACGTCATAACCAGCTTTTTCAAGGTGCTCTTTGCTGTATCCGTAAGAGGCGAACCTGAACTCATGACCTTCTTTTTCCAGCTCCATTCCCACTGACTGGCACCGAGTTGTGTGGCCCAATCCCTCCCCGCACATGAAAATCAAGACCTTCATCGCAAAACCGGAGTTCTATTAGGTGAAGAAATTAAAAAGCAAATCTTAGGGAGTGAGTATCAATGTTATCATGTTCCATCCTGTTTGGAATCTTAGGCAATTGGGTTGGGTGCAGACTGTTGTCGTTGGTGTTGAGGATGTTGAGGTGCTCGAAGTTGAAGTAGTTGAAGAGGATGATGTCGTTGAGGAGCTTGTCGTAGATGTCATTGTCGTTGATGTAGATGTCGTCGAGGTCGACGTCGTAGATGTTGTTGTCGTCGAGGTGGAGGTTGGGAAAGTAGACGTTGTGTCATCTTGGAGCAAACCTTCCTGCCAGCAGGCTAGGTTTGCTAGTGATTCGTAAAAGTATTTTTCTGTGTGGTTTTGATACCAGTTGCTGACGACTTCTCCGACAGTGGAGTTGAATTCGTAGAGCCAAAGCCATCTTTGAGTCGAGTAGTTTTCGAAGTCGTGCCATCCGTAGGTGTTTGCGGGGTCGATGTGGCTTGCATACTCTGGGTGAGTAAAGTTGTCGTTTTCTACTATTAATCTCAGGAAGGTGTTGGCGAATCTCTCCATGGTCTGGTTGGGGTAGGCTTGGGTGAAGTATGGATCGTGGTATGCCTTCAATACGAACTCGACATCAAGGTTGGCGTGTCCTATGTCTTCAGGTCGGGGATTAGAGTCGGGATCCATGTAGCGGAAGGCGTAAGAATTTGTTTCAGAAACGTACATCAGGCCCTTTTTCTGGGGGTAGGGGTCGTCGTACCAGTCGGTGTTTCCTGAGTGGTTCCATTGTCCGAAGTCCTGAAAGTAAATTGACGTCATATCAATCACAGTGGAGTTGTAGTAATCCTCAAGCGTGGAATCAGATGTGTTGTAGTAGGGTGTCTGGTAGAATGGCGATCTTGTTATCTGGTGAAGGTTTATCAGAAGCGAACCGTAGGAAAGATACCAGTTGTGGGGGTCGCTTCCATATGAATAGCTCCTCCAATATGGGATAATCGTGTCTTCTATGAAGACAAGGTATTTGTTGGCTTTTTCTCCGTAGGTTTTATCTGGTTCCCCTGAAACGGATTGATTGTAAAGTGTTTCGTTTTCGAAGACCATTTTCACGAATCCTGCAAGGGGTGTGTGTCCGTGTCCTGCGTAGACGAGGTACTCTTCTCCTGTCATGTTTTCATCAACGACATAGTCGCAGTGGTTGATCAACCTCTCCAGCCACTTATCCCTTTCTCCCTGACTCTCGCCCCTTGCGACCGCTGCGCGATACATTGAAATGTATGCTCGGATGACGTAGGCTTCATACCATGCAAGATACGGTCTCGTCAAAAGATTGTTTGGGTAATTTGAGTTGTATTCGTCATACCAGTCGACGCTTGCCTGAATAGACAATGAAGGTTCCACAGAAGGGTTTGAAAAGTAGATATTGAGATCGTCTAGTTCAGCCGACAAACAAATCTGTGGGAGAAATAATCCGATAACGAGGATCGATAAAATATATTTCATCGGTATACACTGTGCTCGAAGGCATAAATTTGAACGCTCAATTCCACCAGTCTATTGACCTGTGGTTCTTCACACAGTTCGTTTTTTCCCTCAAATGATGCCCTTTTTACGTTTTCCTTCCCACTTATTGGTTTATGGATGATCCTAAGAAGACTTTGAAGTTATTGTATGGGATTCCACTGCTTGTTTTACTCGGAGTAATCCTATTTGGCTCTCCAAGCAGGCTCGGCCATCTAGTAGTGTTCCTTTGGATCCTGGCAGGAGGTGCTGTATTCTATCGAAGCCGTTTTGAGGAGCGAGGATTTCACAGTGGGTTGGTTCAAAAAATCGTTTTTCTTGTGGGAGCATTAGCTATTATCTACTCTCTTATTTCAATTCCTCTCGGTTTGAGTAATCCTCCCATTTCATCTGATGAACTGGCGGTACTTTTCAGCGGAATCGCGTTGGTTGTTTTTTCCGTTAAAGGATGGAGTCGTCTTGCTCTTCCTGCGGCTGTCCCATTGATCGTAGTCTTTGGTTACCAGCTCGTAGGAGACCGGCCCGAACTCGTCACAGATCCCTTGGTGCCTTTCACAGCCAAAGTCTCTGTTACTCTGATAAACTTGATAGGCATAAGCGCTAATCTGGCCAATAACATAATCAGCTACGATGCAGTCAACGGCGATCTGATAAGGCTTTCTATCATACCTGCATGCACTGGTGTCTGGTCGATGTCCGCTTATCTGGTGGCAGTCCTTATGATGCTCGTGATTTTTCCTCACATCGGTCGCAAGGGATACATGCTTTTTTTAGCAGGGATTGTTGGAACCTGGATCAGTAATCTTGGACGTGTGCTTCTCATAACCCTATCGGGATACTTTTATGGGCGAGGGGGGTTGCTTCAGATCGTGCATATTCACGCAGGTTGGATCGCCTTTTCGATTTGGATGCTTGTCTTTTGGTATGTTTTTTTCAGCTTAGGATTACATGAAGAAAAAAGTGAGAGGATTTGAGATGAGGACGCAAAATCTTTTTCTATTGGCGGCCATGATTATTTCCCTGGGAGGTTTTGTCTCATCTGAGACGTGTACCTTCTCGTTTTCTGAGATAGATACCAGGGATGCCTGGGCTCCTTACAGTGGGAACTTGAATCTGGATGTCTTTGTGAATGGAAAATCGATCGAGAGCTTTGACGTCCTCGCCCAAAAAGGCCTCATAAAAAAATCGCCGTCCTTTGAAAAGCGAAAGGGAGCAACTGTGTCTCTGAGGGTGACTTATCTGACGGGCACACTCTACACTGTGTTGGTCGAAGACATCGATCTTGAATGCGAAGGAAAAAAACTAAGATTCAGTCCCTGGACTGCTAGTTCGGGGCCGAGCGATACAGATGCATACGGCATCGTTTATGGTG
The DNA here is from genome assembly GCA_043820265.1 of Candidatus Altarchaeota archaeon. Classification (GTDB taxonomy): domain Archaea; phylum Altiarchaeota; class Altiarchaeia; order IMC4; family JBDREA01; genus JBDREA01. Next base: position 6,362 of record JBDREA010000009.1, read on the forward strand.
ACGGAAGACTTGCCTTTGTCTTTCCGAGGATTGGTAAGGTCAAATCCAAGGACTATATCGAGTTCGTCTCTCAGCCTCTTGAGGAATCCCCCGAGATCTCGGTTTCCGCAAGAGATATCGAGGTATCAAAACCAAACCGAGTCCTGAAAAAAGGTGATGTTGTATCAATCAAGGTTTTCGTAAAAAACGAGGGCGGACTTGAAGGAAAAACCGAACTCTCCTTTTTCGTCGACGGCGTAGAGCGGGAGAAAGTTTCAGACCTCTTTATCCAACCCGGAAAGGTTGAAACACACACTTTCACGACAACATTTCCTGGAAAGATCCAAAAATTAGAGATAAGAACTAAATCCAACCTGGACGGAAGATCAGACAACAACAATGCAGTCATCTATCTAGTTGAAAAACCAAGCATGTTTTTTTCCGACATCAAAGATACCCCAGCCTACAAATACCAAAAGGAAGAACCCTACAAGAGCTGGCTGACATCGCTCAAAGCCTCAGCCGATCGCGCCAAGGTCTTAGACTACGCCGACGAAAAAAACGGGAAAACCCAGACGATATGCCAGAACACAAGGTTTCTTGCGTTAGCATATCAGTTCTCAAAAGATGATTCCTATGCTGAAGCTGCAGCACAGGCCCTGACTCACGTCGGAGAAAATGGCTGGACAACCTATCCCACGGCAGCTGCGCAGTGGGGTAACGCAGAGAAGGTCCTAACGGAATGCGGCCAAGCTTACGACTGGCTAAGCGATTACATCTCAGCTTCCGATGCGAAACTTAATACAAATAGGAAAGAAGTCGTGCAGGATAAACTGGCAATAATCGAACAATCAGTCTATCTATACATGAGGGACATGATGGAATACGACCAGGGAGAATCTAAGCCGAGGGTGTTCGGCGACCCTGGGACTGGCAGGGTGAAGGCGCTCTCAGGATTCGTGACAATGGCTTTGGCACTCCTAGACTACAACGGGGAATTTAGCCCACAGGGAGGAGCCCAGGAATGGCTTGAATTCGCATTAAATGATCTATTAATCAATAGCACAACTGGGGGGGACAAAAGCACCCTAAATACTATAGTTACATCAGGGGGGCACTTTGGAGAAGTTGGATACAACCACTATTTTGTAGGTTATCTCTCCTCGTTTCTTTCTGCCTACAAATCAGTGTTTGGCGAAAACCTCGTGGAAGAATACGAGATACTTGGTGGATTTAACAGGGACCCTGTCGCCATAATGCTTCCTGATGGAAGATACCCCAACGAGGTCTCAAGTTGGATGGGTGTTTTCAACGACCAGTTCTTCGGGCAATATCTCGCTTTCGAAAAAGAGAAATCCCTCCATCAATGGTACATCAACAATGTGTTGGGAACGAAGAACTGCTTTTCTGGTTGCACAACGGGGAGCGTTGATGGATACCGGATCTATAATGCGAACCTTGAGTACTCGATAGAAAAAATCCTATTATACGACAAATACGCTCCCGTTTCGGAACCCGCATTTGAAGGCGACCCAAGCTACTTCAACTACCCAAATGGTGAAGCAGTCTTTCGAAGCGGATGGGACAAAAACGAGGCCCTCTACCTTTATCTAAAAGCTCCACACGAATTGACAATCGGAGGGCACGGCGCAGCCGATGCAAGACAGGGAAGCTATGAATTGTATGCCTATGGGGACTATCTCCTCATAGATTCAGGAGACAACAGGTTCTGGGATGGTAAAACAGGAGTCGGATTCGGGAGCGTCGGGCACAACAGTGTCGTAGTCGATGGCAAGGGATTATCCCACAGGTCTGGGAGCGCCGATCTTGTAATGAAGAATCCTGCTTATCTCACCGAGACTTTAGCATCGGATTTTTTGGACTTCGCCCAAATAGAAATCGACATAACTCATCTGTCAAAAATCGATGACACATTTGATTCAGCTAAAATCGAAAAACCCATCAAATGGGAGCGAACAATCCTATTTGCGGAAAATGAGTTCTTCGTCGTACTCGATGAATTCAGCTCTGATGTACCTCATGACTTCGAGCTCCTTGCCCATTACGGCAGCCTCAAAGGTGAATCTGGAAATCCAAAGGCCCACGAAGACAACTTTATTTCAGGTATCCTTGAGCTTGGGGGAAAAGAGGTTGATTGGAAAAAAATTGAGACAAAAAAATCATTGGGAGAAGAATCCAGGATCAGCTGGGAGACGACCAACCGCATCGGGGAAACGGTGAAAATAGATTCGTTCATCCTGCCTGAAACCCAGCTTTCTCTAACCAAATTCCCCAGTCACATAGGTGATCCAACCGAGTCAAACGACTTCTGGCACCCCATGATCTCTGCTAGCCAAAGCGGAAAAGATGTGAACTATATGACACTCCACTATCCGTACCCGAAAAGTTCCTCAGAATCCTACGAAATCAAGGATTTAACCGATAAATCAAAAAATCAGCTTGGTTTCGAATTCACAAGGAAAAATATCAAAGACATAATCCTCACTGGTCCAGAAAAAAAAGAGATTTCAGGACTAGTTACAGACGCTAAAATATTATATGTTCACCTAGGGGGTGACCAAATAGAATACTTCTTCGTAGACAAGGTAACGTATCTCAAAATCGGCAGTCAAAACATCGACCTCCCTGAAACTTCGAACTCGGCAGCGGGCCAAAGAATTGAATCGGGGCAATTTAAAATCTATCCCGCAATAATCCAAAAACCAGATATTAAGCATCAAACAACGACAACGACAACCAGCCACCCAACCGAAACATCCACACCGAATACTGATACCACAATTCCTGAGAAACAAAAAACAGACAACTCCTCAACAAACGCCTTGATATTTCTGGGAATCATAGCAATTGGGGCAATCGGATATTTTGGATTAATCAGGAAGAAGTAATGCTCTTATAATTATTCTGGTTTTTATTTTTTCCTTCCATCTTTTTATGATGGTTGTTGATAAAGAGGAGGATTTTTTAAGGGATCCAGTGGGTTTTTGCAAATTGCATGAAACCAAGGAGATTGAGATGGTTGAAGGAAAGATTTCTAAGAAAGCTGCGGAGGCCGTTGAGTTTTTGGGATCTGTTTTGAGGTTTGACAGAACCAAGATCCCCCTAGATGATGTTCAGGATGCCAGTACGCCTTTAAAAAAGGAAGAGAATGATCGTATGATTGTGGGAGAAGTGACGAGCACTGAACCATCCAAACAAAGGATTCTCCTATTGGTTGATCTGGATAGAGAGTGTATTGAAAAGCGAAAGTTGTTTCCTGAAGAAAAATTCAAAGAACTCGTCGATGAATACCAAAAATAAATGTACCCTTAATCTTCCCCGCTTTTAAACATTGGAATAAGGTTTACCCCGTCTTCGAGGATCTTCATCACATACTTGTTTCGGCTGTGGTTCACGCCCCGCATCTTGATAACTTGCAGGGCTCTTATGAGTTCTCCTTTTCGCTCGAATTCCGTGAGGAGGATTACGCCGTCTGCAATGAACTCTTCGATCCCGAAGACGCTGTATTGGAACTTCATGGGGGGTACCTCAGATATCATGATCATTGTTACGTCCATGTAGCTCAGTTGATACCCGAGTTCGAAGATGAAGTCCCTGATCTTTGATTGCTCTGCTAAAAGCTCTCCGACGGCAGTGATGGAATCTATCGTGACCCGTTTAGCTCCAGTATCCTGGATTATGGTCTTTAGGATGTTCATCAATCCGTGAACATTCTGGAGTCCGATGCCCTTCAGTCGCGCGTCCTGGGTTATGTCCAATATCACAACCTTACCTGTGTCAATGATTTCCTGGTCGTAAAACGAGAAGTCCTCCATGTTTTTTAATAGTTTTTCCCTGGGTTCAGAAAGGGAGATGTATAAGCCGACTTCCCCTTCTTTGGCTCCGGAAAAAAGAAATTCCTGGCAGAGGGTAGTCTTTCCAGTCCCGCAGGAGCCGGCGACTAGGATCGTGTGGCCACGCGGGAAACCCCCGTCTAATATATTGTCTAGGCCTTCGATTCCGGTCTTTATGCGCTCCTGCATTTTTTTTCTAATAAAGTCTGTTTAAATTATATTTGCTTGCATATATATTTGATGACAAATTAATTTTGTCATCAAGTATAAAAGATAAATAACTACATGAGCTTTGATTTGGAATTTGGGGGAAACATCTATCAGGCAAATGTCAGGAGATTATCTGATATGCGGGAGGTTGTTTCGGACAAGTCCTGGCTTTCAACGGCTGA
>JBDREA010000010.1:0-6550 GCA_043820265.1 Candidatus Altarchaeota archaeon
GTGAAACGCAAATACGGCAGCACAATCTACAGCCGAACCCACCGCACCAAGAAAAACGAACTACTACTCAAACTCATAAACTATAACCTACACAAAACAACAAAAATAGAAACCCTCATACAAGGGTTTCTACAAAGCCAATTACTTAAAAATCCCCACGGCTTTTCCTGCATCAAGCCATCCTTCAGCATACTCGAGGGCGCCGAATGAGTTGATGTATTCTTTTTTTTCATAGAAATGCTTTGCGTCGCGGAAATATCCCAAAGTCATCTTTTCGAAATGTTCGACAACTTCAGAGGAGATTCCCTCGACTTGGCCAACCTCCAATCCATCAAATAAAGGTGTGGCTTTCTTCAGATAATCTTCAAGTTTCTCTTTTAACTCAAATGCTGTCATCCCCGGAAAAAAGTTTATCTTTGACATTGATCTTGGTGGCGTTCCTGGAGGGTCTCTTCTTCATCCACTATCTTTTGCCCTGCAACCACTTCGTCTATAGAGTGAAGGCTTCCACCGATGCTGTGGATGTATTCCCGGATCCGATTCATGTCAATATTGGTCCCTTCTATGGTGACCTTAACGTTTTCGACCTTCTTGTCCATCTCATAAACACTGATGTTTACCCCATCAACTCCCCTCTTCGATGCAAGATCCTTGGATAAAACAACGATATCCGGTTCATGCGGCTTCAAAACGTCCAAAACAACTTTTCGCAGTACGGCGGCCATGATAAATCACAGATGAATTCGACTTGAATAAATAAAAATAAAACTAAAACTATTCATCTCTTAGCTAATGTAAAAGTGTTCCCTCTGATTTCAATCAACTTCGCTTTAACCTTCCTCGCCGTCTCTTCAGCTATTTCCTTTTTCGATTTTTTTGTGATCGCGTTTGATAGAATCCTGACCTTTAGTATTTTCTGCTTTTTCAAGCTAGCTTTGAGTTCGTCAATAAAACCATCTGTGACTCCCGATTTTCCGATCTGCAAAGATGCCTTAATCTGATCCATTAGAAAATAGATTGGAAGAACAAGTATTTATCCTAATAGAACTGACGTTAAGCCGCCCGGATGTGAATCGGCCCGTATAGGAACTCCTGAGTCAACGACACCTTCTGCTTCGCCCAAAGATGCAGGAGGGGGACAAACAACTTAATGACTTTTTCCCTCGTAGAAGCCAGATCCGAAAACAAAACTTCCTCCTTGCCAGAAAGAAGCTCAACGATATTCGAGTAGGTCTCCTCGATCAACCTTCTGATATCGGTTTCGGCCTTTATGATTATAGTCTGACTTGATGGCTTCACAGAAACCACATCCAGGAACTGCTGCCTCGCCTGTTTCTCCTCCAAGACATCATGGATGGCAGAAAGAAGCTCCACGGCAGAAATCCTTCTTTTAGGCACCCGTTTAGGAGTCAAAAGGATTGGCACCTCACCATCCTTTAACTTCCCATTGCCCCCAGAAGCAGCAAGCTCCTCAGGCGATAATCCAAAAACATCAAATTCCATCCCCCCAAAGAATTCTTCCGCAGAAAGCACACCATTATCCGGGCCTCCAAGAGGCAGCAGATCGGATTTCATCCTTAAAAGAACAGAACTCAATAAAACGACCTGGGCGGGAATCCGAAAATTCATCTCCCGCATCTCATCCACGTGACGGGCGTATCGGCTCGCCAACTCAGAGATATCTACGTCCCAGGGATCCATATCCTCCAAAATCCCAAAGATAATATCTCTCCAAGTAAGCTCCTCATCTGCGATAAGGTTGTCAATATTGGTGTGGTTTTCCATCTCAATCAGCGGCTGAATTGTTTACTGAACACATCGAAGAGCCTTGCTCTTCATGGGCAACGAAGAGATCCACCCTCCGTCGCACACCACACCCTTTACCAAAAGTATATTAGCCCAAACAGATATAAAAAGGAGGGTTCTCGGTGGCCCTTTTTAAAGCCTACAAGCCATACTATAATCCTATTTTAGACTCAATTTTAGGGGTGAATGAAGAATATGGTTAAAGTTGGAATAAACGGTTTTGGAAGGATTGGAAGACTGGTTTTTAGGGCAGGTTATGAGCGCAAAGGGATCGATATTGTGGCAGTCAACGACTTGACAGACGCAAAGACGCTCGCACACCTCTTGAAGTACGACAGCGTGCATGGGAAATTCCCGGGAATTGTGGAGTCAAAGGAAGGAGCTATCATCGTTGACGGAAAGGAGATTAAAGTTTTAGCAGAAAAGGATCCATCCAAGCTTCCCTGGGCCAAGATGGGAGTCGAAATCGTCGTCGAATCAACTGGAAGATTCAGGAAAAAAGAGGATGCCGAGCTTCACATAAAGGCGGGAGCGAAAAAGGTCATCTTGTCTGCCCCCGGAAAAGGGGAGGGTATTCCTTCCTTCGTCTTAGGGGTAACAGACGTCCCCGATGCCAATGTAATCGACAACGCAAGCTGCACGACGAACTCCCTTGCCCCGGCGGTGGCGGTTTTACATAAGGAGTTCGGAATAGAAAAAGGCCTCATCACAACAGTCCACGCATATACAGCCGATCAAAACCTGTTGGACGGCCCACACTCGGACATGAGGCGGGCTAGGGCTGCGGCGGTGTCGATCATTCCAACGACAACCGGAGCGGCAAAGGCTGTTGGTAAAGTCCTTCCTGAGCTGAACGGAAAACTGGACGGAATGGCCATGCGTGTGCCGACACCCGACGGCTCGGTCACAGACCTGGTCGCAGTGCTAAAAAAGAACACCACTGCAGAGGAAGTCAACGCAGCATTCAAGAAAGCCTCAGAAGGTGAATTGAAGGGAGTCCTAGAATACACGGAGGAACCCATCGTCTCCGTCGACATAATCGGAAACCCCCACAGTTCAATCATCGACGGACTATCCACCAAAGTCATCGGCGGAAACCTCGTAAAAGTACTCTGCTGGTACGACAACGAAGCAGGCTACAGTAACAGGATGGTGGACTTGATAGAGAAATTAGCATAAAACGAAAAAATGGGAGGATTAATCCTCCCGGATTCTTCTTTTTTAATCCCCTATCTAATCCCAATATATGAAAATCACTTTTTTACCAACATGCATTGCCTTCCTCATATATGGAATATTCAACCTAGTATTTTTGATGTTTTCTATTTCTGCGTGGATTCTTAACGGTTCAAGCACAGGGGAAACAATTAGGTCCTTGGATTACATCCTTATGCAATTAGGTCCAGGTATAGGTTCATTGATTGGATTATTTATTGCACTAGGAATAATTGGATTAGGTAGTAGGTATAAGCAGAATTCCCTCTACCAGGGTGTATTCTTCCTTTCCGTTTTTTCTTTCCCCTATACATTGACGGGCTTCTCGTTTGTGAACAAGTTTCTTGGAGGATTCCAAATCATCGAGAAACTTGTTAACTACTTTGTTCCACTGACATACCTGATAGCATGCCTTCTGATAGCTTATGGCCTACACAACGCAAAAAAAGACAGACTCTTTAAGGCAACAGCCTCTCTTTTTATCTTATCCGCTTTATCCTACTCCATCCCCTTAATCATCCACACACTGCTGGGAGGAGGAACAAACCTAAATTTCCTACTCAACATGATGCTCCTGCAATTCCTATTCGCCCCGATACTCTGCCTCATACCTGCATACCTATTCTACAAAGAATACAGACTCGACCAGTAAATTTTAACATCCAGTTGTTGTGACGTTCATCATCAGTTATCTTTTTCAATGGATAATTCCAATATAGTTTTAAGATGAGGGAACCGCACCGCCATAACAACGTTGTCTGCGTCCACTGCGGGAAATTCGCTACCGCCTACAACGAAGCCAAACAACCCACCTGCGGAAGGCACAGGCTTAAACCAGTCAAAGATGTGAATTGTCCGAACTGCGAAGGCCCCATGATGCTCAGACAAGGAAAATACGGCTACTTCTGGGGGTGCATGAACTACCCCAAATGCATGGGAAAAAGAAACGTTGAAGATGTCGCGGGAGTCAACCTGGACAGAGATTAAACGGAGAGAAAGTAATAATTAAGTCAAACGACAACTACTTCTTTGATTTGCCAATATAATCTGAGAGGATCTTTGAGTGATCGAAGGCTAATTCAGGAAGATCATCTAGGGGAAACCACTTAGCCTCAGACGCATCATCTGCCCCCTTCAACTCTCCCCCGACAACCTTGCAAATAAAAACAACCGAAACACTATGCCCCCGAGGATCACGTTTTGGATCAGAATAGACACCTGCAAGCTTATCCACTTCAACTTCAAGTGAAGTCTCCTCGGTCATTTCTCGAACACATGCTGATTCAACGGTTTCTCCAACATCAACAAAACCCCCTGGCAAAGCCCAACAACCCTGAAACGGAGGATTCAACCTCTTAATTAAAACAACCTCATTTTCCCTGGCAATTAAGCCATCCACAACAAGCTTAGGAGTTACAGGTTCCATGGTTACTCTTAAATATTTCAACAACCATAAAATAAAACCCAATTCAGGTGTACTCGACGCGAAGCGTCGATGTACGCCCTGATGATCAACCTCCCTAAAGAGCCTTTGGCTCTTTGGGCGCAACTTCCCAAGGGGAAGTTAGCGTTCTGAAGGTTGGGGCCCGTAGTCTAGTTGGCTATGACGTCGCCTTTACGAGAACCCTTTTCTTTTAGAAAAAGAAAAGCGTCGCAAGGGAATCTTCGATTCCCTGCGCGCCACGAGCTTCGCTCGTGTGCGTCACGGAAAAGAAAACCCAGGAATTCCGCTTCGCGGAATTCAGGTTAGAAATCCACGAAACGAAACAGTTCTAAAACAGGCGAAGATCGCCGGTTCAAATCCGGCCGGGCCCAACCTTTTTCTTTCTTCCCGAAGAAAGAAAAACGTTGACGAAAAAGAAAGAAGGAAGAATTCACCTGCGGTGAATTCCATTGAATCGTTTATTTTTTCTTTGTTTTGATTAGGGGAATCAATTCTCAAATGAATTTACGGGATGGATACATGTTGGAGAATGTTTCATTAAAAACTATCTTTTTATAGCATAGCTCTTTCCTAATTATCTCCTTAATGTTTTTACAGAAAGATTCATCTTGCATTTTAATAGCGAGTGTTTCATGACAAAAATTTTGCAGGCTTTTTTTGCTCATTTTGTTGCACTCTTCAATACTCTGCTGATTTACTGCTTGGCAATAGTGCATCAAATCTTGATCATTGAGATTGCTACAATCCCACAGTTTGGAATTTTGACTTTGTGATTCCATAATGCAATTAAATAGATTATTTTCATATTGACAATTCATACAGATATTCGGATCCTGAGCTCGTTTACTAATCCCAGAATAGCATTTGTCTTTTTGAGAAATAGATCTACAAAGTTCTAGATCATCCGTAGTTATTGCTTCACACAGTATTCTGTCATCTGGTTCACTTATTCTTTCACAAACTGATGGATTTGAATTTTCAATGGCAGATTCCTTGTAACAATTATCTGTTGTATACTGAGATCTGCCACTTCCTAAGAAACCTGGTTTTTCTTCGTCTCCGACTATTTTCTCACAAAGACTTGGAACATTCAGAATAACTGCTCTATGATGATAGCATCTATTTCGATATTCTTGGTAGCTAGGTATTTCACAATAGTCTTGGTCTGCCCCAAATACTCCCAAACAATAGCACTTTCCGTCATTGTCTTCAATTAGTTCACATATTGAAGAGTTCCCAGTTTCTTCGGCGACGGTGAAAAGACACCTTGTTCGGTCTACTTCTAACGGGTGCTCTAAACACATGGTGGGCTTCTTAATTTTTCGACCTATCTCTTCAAGGCAGACACCACGTTCGTATTCTGATGTGATATTATGACATAAAGATGGGTCCTGTTTTCTTAACGCAACCTTTGAAGTGCATTTCTCAGTTGTTTCCGTTAAGTTTTCATCGGTTGGGATACCAATCGATTCAATAAACTGACAAACCGATTCATTTCTTGTAAACTCAGCAATGTGTTGATAGCATTCAATTTTCCGTTCAAGACGCCAATCAATTCCATAACTTACCTGAGCGCCGTTTGGCGACCCTATTTGGTGACAATAATCGACATTAAGTGTATCCATACATTGCATTAGAAGTAATTCGTAATCTTTAAAATGAATGTCATCTGAATTGAAATCGACATTTTCACTACTAAAAATATGAAAAAAAAATATGCCGAAACATCCAAAAATGATAATAAAAAATAATGGTATTGCGAGCATTAATGCCACTATTTTCTTTTTCATACCTCTACTATTGGTGGAGAATTAAAAAAATGATTTATTGGTTAAACGTTTTCCCACTAATTCTTATCTTGTGTTCCATGTCATCAATCAACGGAAGTTGGGAAGATGGCATCCAAGTATGCACTGACTGCGTCATTACTTCGATTCCGGCCGGGTCCAAAGAGCCCCTTTTCTTTTAAGAAAAGAAAAGTGGCTTCACCCTAGAAATCCCTTCGGGATTTCTGGGCGCAAAAACCGCTTCGCGGTTTTTAGCGTCCCCAAAAGAAGATTAAAGCGGCCTTCGGCCGCTGAACAG
>JBDREA010000011.1:0-29670 GCA_043820265.1 Candidatus Altarchaeota archaeon
GTGAAACGCAAATACGGCAGCACAATCTACAGCCGAACCCACCGCACCAAGAAAAACGAACTACTACTCAAACTCATAAACTATAACCTACACAAAACAACAAAAATAGAAACCCTCATACAAGGGTTTCTACAAAGCCAAAAGATTTTTTTCTTTGAGTTCACACCTCTTGTTGGAAACTTAACGCCAAACCAAAGAACACATAGACCATAAATGGCAGAAACAATAACTCCTTTTGGACCAATACAATAAGAGACGAAACCGTTAAGGCAAATATTAAAGCGTTGTTTTTTACTCTTGAAAGATTGCTGCTTCCGATCTTAGGATAGGGAACGGAGCTCATCATAAGAATGGAAAGAGATGCAAGGATAAGGAGGATAACCCCTTTTCCAAGAATAATTTCCGGGTAGACAAGACCAGCGTATAATCCACCGCAAGCAGGTACTGGAAGCCCCAGAAAACCCTTTGGTGAATATTCGACATTAAAGCGGGCAAGACGAAACGCTCCGGCTAGAAGGTGAATTGAAGAGAGTGCTAGGCCGAGGTTGCCAAGATCCAACAAAAACGCATTATAAACGAGAAATGCTGGGGCCACCCCAAAGGATACGAGATCTGCTAGAGAGTCCAATTCTTTCCCAAAGGAGCTCGCCTTAGACAGCTTTCTTGCCACAATCCCGTCTGATGCATCAACCAATACCGCAGCCAAAATGAATAGTGAAGCGGTTTTTAATTGACCTTCAAGAATTGCTGATATTGCAAAAAACCCGAAGAGTAGGTTAATGCATGTGATGATGTTCGGAAGAACCAGGATTTCGCCCCACTTCATCTTATATCACAAAAGACAGTTTCTCCGCCTTTGACTTTCTGGCCCTTTTTGACCAGCACATTTAATCCCGCTGGGAACACAATTTCTGTTCTGGAGCTGAACTTTATCATCCCGATTTTTTGGCCGACGGCCAGGGGGCTTCCCACATCGATCCATTGGACTATCCTTCTTCCAAGAATGCCTGCGATTTGAGTGACCAATAATGTGAAATCTCTAGATTCGATGATCAGGTCATTTTTCTCGTTTTTAGACCCCGCCCTCTTCCAGTTGGCTGGGAACCTTTTTCCCCTTGAATAAATCGCCTGTTTTAAGGTTCCATTCACAGGAGATCGGTTTATGTGAACGTCGAAAAGCGAGAGGAAAATCGTGACTTTAATCGCTGCTGCCTGAATCACAGGATGAAAGTCTAGATGCTCGATGGAAAGGATTTTCCCGTCTGCTGGAGACACTATGAGACACTTATCTGTGGGCGTGTAGCGTTGCGGATCGCGAAAGAAAAATAGTATGAAGCACAACAACACAAGAAAAATTAATGCGGAAGGCCCCCAAAAAAAAGACGTGATTATCCCAAAGACTAAACAAGCCAGTGCATAGGGTAGGGCCTCCGGACGTATCGATATCTTTTTCATGATGAATTTAACAAGATTAGGTTTTAAAGAGTTAGTCTAAGTTTCCATACATATTATTGTTCGGGGATTTAAATGTTCCAGGGATGGCTCAGAAGGCGACTCCAGTGGTATCTGAAAAGAAGCTACGTTAAAAAGTGGCAGAAAAGACGGTCAGGAGAGTGCAAGCGCTGCGGGATATGCTGCTTTGGGTGCCTCGCATTCGATAAAAAAGAGATTCGCTGCAGAATCTACACCCACAGACCTACATTATGTAGACTGTATCCTTTGGCACCAGAGGATAAAAAAGACAATCCAGACTGCGGGTTCTGCTTTGAGGACTAAACAGTATTTATTGGTTTTTATCCCATAAACCATAACATAAGATTTTAGTGCGAATCCTAAGATGAATTTACCGAATCTTGAACCAAAGAGCATGGACATCGATGTCGACTACGTTAACAGACTGTTAGGTTTGGCTCTTAAAGGAGGGGAAATAAAAAACTTGCTTGAAAAGATGCGATTTGGCGTGCAGGTTGAGGGAAAAACCCTCAAAGTCGAGATACCGCCTTATAGGACTGATGTCTTGCATCCAATCGACATCGTAGAAGATGTGGCTATCGCATACCGCTATGACAGGTTCAACCCAGAACTTCCCCCACTCAACACCGTGGGCTCAAAGATACAAAGAGATGGAGTAATAGATGATATCAGGCAGTTGATGATAGGTTTGGGTTTCCAGGAAGTTATGACATTAACGATGACAAACCCCCATGAACTCTTTGAAAAGATGGGCGTCTCTTTCGAAGAAGTTGTCGAAGCAAAAAATCCGGTTTCCGCTGAACACTCCATTGCTAGGACTTGGCTTCTCCCCTCGTTGATGGGAGTATTGGAAAAAAACCGTAACAGAGAGTACCCCCAAAAAGTGTTTGAATCCGGGATTTGTGTTTCAGCTGACGGAGGGACAAGACACGCCCTATCAGGAGTTATGGCTAAAGCAAAATCGGATTTCGCAGAGATTAAATCGAATGTTGCATCCATTCTTGAAAGCTTGGATCTCACTGAGAAGCCCGAGCGACTAGATAAAAAAACATTCATCTTGGGAAGGGCTGCAAAAAACCAGTACGGATTCTACGGGGAAATCGCACCAAACATTTTATCCAACTTCGGATTGGAGGTGCCAGTCACCGGATTCGAGCTTGATGTGAAAAATATACTTGCCGATATAGAATAGCGGCAGGACGATAATATGCTTGAGAGAATGGTTTCTAAAAAAGAGTTTCACCTGAAAAAGCTGATAAAAGAGCTAAAGTCGAAAAGGGGAAGACATACTGAGCTGATAACAGTCTATGTGCCCGCGGGATTCAACCTCGATTTGACGATAGGCCAACTCTCCCAGGAAGCGGGGACGGCGACGAACATCAAAAGCACATCTACAAGAAAGAACGTAACTGGCGCTCTGGAAAAAACCATTCAACACCTCAGATTGTTCAAGGGCACGCCAAAAAACGGGTTGGCAATCTTTTGCGGGAACACGAGCGAACGTGAAGGCGTATCAGACTTCCAGCTTTGGAGCATAGAGCCCCCCGACCCTATCAGTATCAAAATCTATCGGTGCGATCAGGTATTCGTCACAGAACCCCTTGAAGACCTCATAGCCGACAAAGACATCTACGGACTGATAGCAATCGACAACAAGACCGCCACCCTAGCTACTCTTAAGGGAGACAGATACACGATAATAAAGACTCTAACTTCCGGTTACAGTGGAAAGCACAGAGCAGGCGGACAAAGCCAGCGAAGATTCGAACGCCTAATAGAAGAGCAGAGCTTCAACTTCAAAAAGAGGGTTGCGGGAGTCGCTGAAGACACGTTTCTTCAGGTAATCAAGGATTTGCGCGGCTTAGTCATCGGAGGACCTGCGGGAACAAAAGACGACTTCGTCGAAGGGAACTTTTTGCATCACGAACTCAAAAAGAAGATAATCTCTGTCGAAGACATAACATACACAGACGAATCAGGTATCAGGGAGCTCATCGCCAAATCAAAGGATGTCTTGACCGAAGTAGAGATAGTAAGGCAAAAGGACCTGATGCAACAATTCCTCAAGCATTTGGTGGGTGATGGATCGGTCGCCTACGGCCCGGACATCAAAGACGCAGTAACTGCCGGAGCAGTTGACACCCTCATGCTCTCAGAAAAACTCGCTGAAAAAGAGATCGATGAATTATACGAGGCTGCAGAAGAAACAGGAGCCAAAATCGAGATCCTCTCAGACGAATTCGAAGAAGGATTCCAACTAATAAACACATTCGGCGGAAAAGCGGCACTACTAAGGTTCAAGATTAATTAGAGATGAAATGGAGGGGCGTAATAGCAATTGTTATGGGGACATTGTTATTGGTGAGTGGTTGCATGGTAGACGATCAAGAAAAAGAGATAAAAGAGCTGCAGAATTTAATTGATAATTTGGTGTTGGGTTATCCTATTTTCACAGAAAGTTCGTTGTGTGTGTTGGAGGATGCAGGCGATTTCGTCCGGTTGAAGTGCGATGAGGATAGAATTGTCTCCCGAAATGATGATTCCGTAGTAATGAGGGGCAGGGGTTTTCGGAGATTTCGGGGAGGGACAGAAGACACCACAGTGTATCCAAACATCGAGCCGATAAAAAAATCCAAGGAAATAGTGTTGTTCGATGAATACGCTTTGATACGAAACCTGACATGCGGCAAAGGTTACGCGAGAAGAATATCGTACAAGGTTATGAGGGGGGACGACTACGCCGAGATATTCAAGCCTACAGAGAAAAATTGCGCAAACCTGGGAAACACACAGGACGTTGAAAACTGCTTTAAGTGCATGGCAAAAAGAAGTGGGGAGCTCTCTTTTTGTGAAAAACTCGTTTCCCACCAGGGAAACTCCACATCCGGAACTTTTCAGAGAGACAGATGCATAATCGATGTGGCGATTGCATCCGAAAATCCTGAGGTATGCAATGAAATATCTTCGGCTCTGATAAGTGAATGTATCATCGTTGTCGCAGAAGTCACAGGAGACCCCCCGGGATGTGAGTTGATAGAAAACTCTTCATATAAGGACGCATGTATTACAAAAAAAGCAGGATATGGATCAAGAAGAATTAGAGGTTAGGTTAAAGTAACCTTTCTATTTGTTCTTTTTGTGCGTATCCGTTTATCGTTTTTCCGTTCGTCACTGTTGCAGGCGCGCCGTGTACGCCGTATTGGCTGGCGAGGGTTCGGACGACTGTGCTGTTTGAATTGAGCTCAAAGCTGTAGGTTAGGATTTGTTGGCCTGCGTTTCTTCTTACGTCGTCTATGACGTAGCCCTGGGTTTCGCATGCTGGGCAGTCTCCCGCATTTGAGTAAAAGTAGAAGATTATCGGGTAAGTTCGGCCACAGGCTTGTTCTATTCGTTTCACGAGAAGATATTCTCGGGCTTCGATGAGGTAGTATTCGTCTTTTTTCGCGAGCACTGTTGGGTGGGTTTGTCCGAGCTCCTCTTCAAGCCTTGTAAGAGTTGTGCCCATCGTCTCTCGGGTTGAGCTTATCTCTTCAAAGGAGAGATTGCAGATGATGAGGGGATCGGCTAAAAGGAGGTCTAGTCCGAGGTTTATCTCTTCCATCTTCAGGCGGGCATCATCGATGCGTGTGTCAAGCTTTTCTACTTCCTGGTTTGCAAGAAGGGAGCCGAACCAGAATCCAAGTATGAATATGAGAAGCGAAATTGCTAATGCTGCGATGTAGCGAGACAAGTTCATTTTTTCACCTGTGTGAAGACCCACCGGCCTCTGCTGGCTATGCTCATTCATACAGTAAGCATCCGACCGGTGGTTCTTACACGCACATTCCACCAGAGTCTATCGCTAGCTATTAGACTGGTGGAATGTCGCGCTTCCAGCCTGGACGCCTGTGCAGTAAGAAGAGTATGAGTGCTTTGACTCTAAAAAACGAAAATATAAACCAGTACAGTGTGACATAGGCCACAAATCCGAGGGTGTAGTGGTGAAGGTGGGTGTATCGTTTCGCAAGAGAAAAGACTATGATGCTTGTTATCATGCAAAATAGTAGGAGGTATGCGAGGGGATTAAGGGGTGTCTGGAAGGTTGGAGGTGTAAGCCAGGTGGAGATGTAAAGGGTTGGGCCTCCGAAGTAGAGGATTAAAACGTTATTGTAGATTTGAAACGATACTGTTAGGAGAACGTAGAGGAACAGGAATACTGTAGCTGCGATCGAGATGAAGGTCATTGAGAAGGTGAAGACGCCGAAGTCCTCATATTTTTTGTTAAAGAGGAAGTCCCGGTATTTGAGGAGGTTCTCGTATCCGCCATAGTACCAGCGCATTCTCTGACGCTCGATTGCCTTGAATGTGTTTGGCGCCCTCGTCTTTGCGATAACCTCAGTTGCGTGGGCGATGTTGAAATGTTCGTGCTTCAATCTTAGGCCGAGCTCAAAATCTTCTGTGAGAGCTGATTCATCGAAACCGCCGACTTTTCTAAGAACATCGCTTCGTAGGAGCACGCAGGCAGGGACGAGTGCGAAGCTTCCAATTGTAGTGAAGATTCTTCTAAGAAAATTCCCGAATGTGTATTCGACCATCTGGACTTGTTCCAAGAGGTTTCTTGGTTTGAGGATCTGGATAGTGGGTACTGATGCAGCAATAGTATCATCGGTAAGATACGAATACATCCTCTCAAGAGCATCTTCGGTCAGGTAAGTGTCTGCATCGACTACGAGAACAAAATCGTCTTTGACATTTTCAAATCCAAAGTTGATAGACGCGGCTTTTCCGGTGTTTTCCTTTCCGATAAGTTCGATGCCTTTTTCTTTGTAAGACTTCACTATCTCAGCCGTTTTGTCTTTTGAACCATCGTCGACAACGAATATTTTCAGTTTTTTCTTGGGATAAGTTAAAGAGAGGAGTGAGTCGAGGGTCGATGAAATGCAGTCTTCTTCGTTGAAGGCAGGGATTAGAATTGTGATGTTTGGTAGGTTATCACCTTGGGGTGCCTTTCGTTTTTCTGAGGATATGATCCTTTCTCGTTCTTCCAGAAATATTAGGAGGAATACGACAGTCGTGAAGGTGCCAAAAAATATGACCCCATAGCGGATTGCCATTAAAATCGAAATCTCGGGGAGAAGCATAGTATTCATTTAAGAAAGAGAAAATAATAGGTGGACAATATGGTACTGAGGAAGAATCACAGGGAAGAGTTTAGGATGATGTCTCGCAGAAAGGCAGAAGTTTATGTCTTAGCGACAGCCTTTCTTTGGAGCCTTGGAGGGGTCTTTATAAAGTATTTAGCACTTCCCGCTCCAACGATTATCTTTTATCGTACAGTTATCGGAACGATTGTATTGGCTTTTTTTGTGAGGAGGTGGAGGCATCCGTTTTCTATCGCTGTCCCATTCTCTATGCTTGCCTATGCTGGAGCAACTATGTTTTATGTTTGGGCTACGACTTTAACGACTGCTGGAGCCGCGGTGATGCTGCAATTCACTTCGCCTGTTTGGGTTTTTATTTTGAGTTATATTTTTTTAAAGGAGAAGATCCAGAAAAGAAACCTTGCTCCGCTTGCCTTGTGTATGGCAGGGGTTTATCTGTTTTTCACAGGAGAGCTTAATCCGAGCCACATTAAAGGGAACATTGTCGCTTTGGCATCGGGTGTGAGCTTTGCCTCGCTTTTCATAACGTACAGGTACCTGAGAGACTACGATTCCGCGTGGCTTGTGTTATTGGGGACGGCAACTGCGGGGGTCCTGATCTTTCCATTCGCCCACGACAAATTGGTGGTGGAAACATGGCAGCTGGCCCTTCTAATCGTAATGGCCCTAGTGCAACTGACATTACCGTATATCCTGTTTACAAAAGCCTTGAAGGTCATCCCGACCCAAGAGGCGAGCTTAATCGGATTGATAGAACCTGTGATCAATCCCATTTGGGTATGGATTATAGTGGGGGAGACCCTATCAAAAAACATGATCCTCGGGGGGGCATTGATCCTAGGGGCCCTGCTTTTCAGATTCGTTAGAGAAAAGGAGACGAACATCCCAAATACTTTAAAGGCTATTTCTTCTTGAACTTCACGGCGGTGCCATAGGCAAGCATCTCCGCGGCGTTTCTCATTATTTGACTCGTCGCGAAACGGACCTGGACGACGCCGTCAGCACCTATTTTGGAGGCATCTTCCATCATGCGGTTGAGTGCCTGTTCGCGGGCTTCGGCTAACATCTCCGTGTACTCCACCATCTCGCCGCCTACGAGGTTTCGAAGACCTGCTAGGATGTCCTTTCCGAGCCATTTGGCCCGAACGGTGCTGCCCCGGACGATGCCTAGCACTTCTGCTATTTCTTTTCCCTTAATATCTGGTGTGGTTGCCAAGATCATCTTTTTTCATCTCCTTTAATCTGTCGAATAATACGTAGAGGAATAGGACTATTAACCCTAAAAAGATTATCCCCCACCCCGATGATATTAACTGCGGAAAAATTTTTTCATGATATGAAACCCCAAAGATAATGGCTAACAGGAGAATAGCATACCCGAGGCCAGCAAGAACTGCTCCGACTCCCAGGATTCCGTAGCCGAGGTATTTAAGTGACTCCAAAATTCCACCTCACTTCTGTAATAGTTCTTCGATGACCTGTTTGAAGAGTTCCTTTTCCGCTTTCAGGTCGTTTTGTCTTTCGAATGCGTTTCCGACCCGGACGTACTTGCAGCCGAATACAAATGTTGGGATTGACCTTCTGGGATTGGCCTTTAAGAAAATGTCCAGTTCATACTGTGGGATTTCGCCTTCTTTTTCTTCTGTGAGTGAGTCATCATTTATGTCCACCTCCCAGTGGCGGGCTATTATTTTTCCTTCTTTTGCGTATTCTGTGACGGTTTGGTCGAATGTGTCTTTTACCCACTTGCAGTGGGGACACCACGTGGTTGAAAACAATCGAACGATGGGTTTTCCATCTTCTGTACAAATTGGATCTACTGTTAGTGTGAAAGAATGCATCTCGGGGAATGTTCGTTCTGGCTCGGTTTCTTGAACTGGGCCTTCTTCTGAAATTACGGCCGCCTGCTCTTGAGAGATGGAGGACGCTGCTACAGGATTTGTTGTATCTATCTGCTGATTTTGATTTTTCGTTGTGCACCCTGATCCAAGGATTATTAGTCCAATGACCAGGTAGATTGATATTTTATTTATTTTCATCTTCTTTTTCGATTAAGCTTTTTTCTGTGATTTCTCCGGCTACGTTTGTTAGCATTAGTTTTCTTACCTGTTCCGGCTTCTTCTCCTTTGCCAAAACCCACATCAGCTTGACATAGGCGGTTTCAGAAAGCATATCTTCGCCTGGGATAACGCCCGCTTCAAGCAAATTTCTACCCGTAGAATAAACGTTCATGTTTACCCTACCCCAAATCGTCTGGGAGGTCATTATTACAAGGACTCCAGAGGATATGGCATCGCTTAATGGCTTAATGAAGGAGTCAGATGTGTGACCCAACCCCGTCCCCTCGATTACTATTCCTTTGACCCCATTGGACACTAGCTGGTCAATAATTTTCGGGTTTAACCCAGGAGCATATTTTAGGAGGGTGACGTTTTGTTCTAACTTTTCGTCGAGAGAAAGTTGGATTGTGCTCTTCTTATCTTCTTTTTTTAGGAACTCGATTTTTTCACCCCTGACTTTTGCGATGGGTTTATCTCCGACTGTCTTGAAGGCATCTCTTCTGCTGGAGTGAAGTTTTTTTACCCTTGTTCCGGGATGGATTGTGACAGAGGTGTCATCTGGTGTGCCGTGCATAGCAACAGTAACTCCACTAAAATCGGCCGTGCCGGCAAAACGCGTAGCCCCAATGAGATTTAATGCCGCATCGCTTGAACCTCTATCGCTGCTTCTTTGAGCCCCGGTCAAAACGACAGGCACAGGCGTCTTCAAAAGAAAGGATAATGCTGCTGAAGTGTAGCCCATGGTGTCTGTGCCGTGGGTTATCACGATCCCTTTTGGCTTTTGTTTTTTCAACTCATCATAAGCTGATTTTGCAATTGTAATCCAATCTGCTGGTGTTAGGTTCTCTGAGAATTTGTTGAAAACCTGAATTGCGGAAAGCTGAGCTACGCTGCCCAGCTCAGGCACTGCGGCTATAAGCTCCTGGGCAGAAGTGGCTGAAACAACGCCTCCGGTTATATAGTCGACTCGGCTTGCTATGGTGCCCCCGGTGGCGAGAATCGATACTTGAGGAAGTAAGTTACTGGTTGTTTTTTTAGGAGGGACATGTTCAGCTTCGTTTTCGGATAATTTTTTTTGAAGGTTCTGGATCTTTATTATCTTAGATTTTTCTATTCCGATATTGTAGCCGCTATCGAGCTTGAGTATGATATTGTCAGCATCTGCCAGGAAAGATCTTTCCATGACTATACCTTCATGGGACCCTTCTTCGGATTCGACCCTCACATACGCTCCCGGCTTTACTTCTTTATCCATTTTTGAAATGCTTCGAACAGTTTTTGGTTGTAGGCAACAAGTACTATTTCATCTATTTCGTCTTTTCGGCTAAAAGAATGGATCACATCAGCCATTGCTTTTGCCGCGTCTTCTGCTTCTACTCCTCCGACACCGGTTCCCATGCCCGGAAACGCGATTTTTTTAAGCCTGTTTTTTAATGCGCAGACTAGGGCCGCTGTTGTTGCCTTTCTTATGTTTTCTAATCCTATCCTTTCGGTGGGATTGGTCATGGTTGGTGAATGGATTACAGAATTACAGGGAAGATTTCCGGATGACGTTAAGACTGCTTTACCAATTGGAATCGGGGCTTCAGCTACTGCTTCATCTTCGATTATTTGCCCACCCACATGCTTTATTGCTAGTGCGACTCCACCTCCCATGGTGCCGAAGCTATTGGCCGGATTCACGATGGCATCTACTTTGACTTTCGTCAAATCACCAAATATTGCTTTAATCTCCATCTTGGAAAAAACAACATATAGAGGACTTTGAAACCCCTCCATACTTAAATGAATCATACACTATATTAGTCTCATGACCGAGAAATGCACAAGTTGCGGTACAGTAGTGTCCAGGAATTACACGAAATTCAAGTGTCCAAAGTGCAGTAAGTCAGAGATTGTGCGCTGTCCGAGCTGCCGAAGCCTTTCGGCAAAATATTCCTGCGCTGACTGCGGATTTCAAGGACCCTAGACCGGGGGATGCTTTTTTGTTTAGCTGAGGATGCCAGAAACCCTTTTGTTTAAGGAAGAGCTAGCAGAAAGACTAGTGGATAGAGTTGTTAGGATATTATCTGATGGAGGGGTAATCTTATACCCTACCGATACTGTTTATGGCTTAGGTTGTGACATACTCTCTGAGGGGGGGGTGGAAAAGATATTCTCTTTGAAGTGCAGAGACAGAGGTGCTCCGCTTTCGATTGCCGTTTCTGACCTTTCGATGCTGCGGGAATGTGCTTTAATGGACGAGGATGCGGAAAAAAAGGTGAAGGAAAGGATGCCGGGGCCTTACACATTCATTTTGAAAAAAAGAGGGTGTGTCCCTGACTTTGTAACTTCAGGATATGATACCGTAGGTATTCGAATCCCGGATCATGCACCTCTGCTCGAGTTGATCTCTAAATACGGAAAGCCGATAATTACAACAAGCGCAAACAGGAGTGGGGAGCCAGCACCATCAGATATCGGCGAGGTTTCTCGCGAGATAAAGGAAGGCATGGATTTGATCTTGGATGGGGGAAGATGCAGAGAAGGAAAACCTTCCACGATAATTGACTTGTCTTCCGGAAAGGATGGATTGATTAAGACAAGAAGATGAAACAAAAAATCGAGGAGAACATCAGGTTGGCAGGAGAGCTGGCATGTCTTTTGGAGGTGAGCGGCACTCCGAAGCCGGGGAATGTGCATAGGCTTTATGACTTCGGTGACACCAGATACGAGCATTTTCTAGCGGGCGCTATTGCTATTGGGCCTTGCCTTGAGGAAGCAGCAAAGATTGGTGTGGCTATTGGAGAGAAAAAGAAGAAAGTGGATGATGCATGTGTTGGGAAGTTGATTTATGACGCCATGGAATCTACGAGGAAGTGGCATCGCGGAGGAAACACAAATTTCGGCATCATCATGCTTTTCGTTCCGTTGGCCTTGGCTGCTGGGAAGACGAAGACTGAGCTCGGGTCGTTTGACTCAGGGACTCTTCGAAAGAATGCAGTAGAGATTCTTAAGAAAACAACTACAGATGATGCGGTAGCTTTTGTAGAGGCGGTCGGCGACTATATCGCATTCCATCCGCAACCGCACAAACAGCGACTTAAAGAAAGGTATAAGGGAAAGAAAAAATATGACATCTTATCTCCTGATTTTAAGAGGACGATAAGAAAGGAGAAAAAAACGTTGTTTGAACTTTTGAAAAGCGCGAGGCGAATAGACGCAATCTGCGAGGAACTCTTTACTTGGAAAAACACGTTTGATGTAGGTTTGCCTATCTTTACTGAGACCCTGGATTCGACGGGGGACATCAATATTGCAACGGTCAACACCCATTTAGCTCTTCTATCACGCTGGGACCAATTTGAAAAAACAAAGAACACTAGCCCGCTTTTATCGGTTGAGGAAGTTGCAGGACAAGCAAAAAACGCATTTGAATTGGGGGGTCTGAAAACAGATATGGGAAGAATTGAAGTAGAACATCTGGATAGAAAATTGGAACGCGCCCACGTAAACACCGGAGCGGCGGCGGACTTTGTTGCAACAACATTGTTTGTGGGCCTGCTTCAGGGAGGAAGGCCGTGATAGTATTTTTCAGTCTTCTCCGAATTCTTTGATGAATGCTTTTAGTTTTTCCATTGATTGGTCGAGTTTTTTGTCGAGTTGGGCGAGATTTGGCCTCTCTATTTTTTCAAGGTGCTTATCTAGTTCGCTTATTTCCCCAATTAGTTTTTCCTCGAGGGCTTTGTCTTTGATTTGGTCTTCCAATACGAGAAGCATGAGTTTTCTGATCTTTTCGTTTCGGTTCTGCCTTTTTCTTCTGGTTTCTTCCGAGACGAAGGGGTGATGTGAGACTATTTTATATTCTTTTTCGAGGATTTCTTCGACGTCGTTTAATGTTTCTACTGGAGAATCGCAGTGGAAGGGTGTGCCGTAGAAGTAGAAAAGGAAATGCAAGACAAGAGAATCCTTCCCGCCTAATGTGATAAGGGATAGTAGCAGGGCTCCCCCCAACAACCCAATAAATGCTTCGGGTGTCTGGGGAAACAGGACAAAGGACCAGGCTGTGCCTCCTGCAGGTGGGTGGAATAGGTTTAATCGAATCATTAGAAAAACCAGCAGGAATAGGCTTAAACCTGATGCTGCGATGACGTTTCCTTTTAATAACCAAATCGAAAATATCCCGGATAATGCGCCGCTGAGGTGGCTTCCAACGACTGCCCGGGGCCGGCTCATCTCATCATCGGGTTTCGTGAATACAACGACGATTGAGGAGGCAAGTGAGGCGAAGAGTAGGGGGTACTCGATTGCGTCGGTGATTACTGCTAGAAGGATGGCGAATATACATGCAAGCCCGGCGGCTATGAGGGTTCTTCGGGTTTTCGTCATCGGTTAAAGATTAAATGGAAAGATAAATAACCTCGGGCTGAAGCCCTGATTCTCGGCTGTTCGTAGCATAAAAGAGGTAGTAGAATTTACAGGCCTTCGAGGTGCATCATTGTCTCGAGGTTTTCCACTTTCTGTTTTATCTCGTCGAGAAGGGAGAGGATTTTGTCGAGTTTTTCGTCTGAGTTCATTTAAACCACGCATAATCTGTGAATTTGGGTGATGTTTTTGGGATTTCGGCTTCAACCAATCTGCCTTCGGCTAGGGTTAGGATCCCGCAGCTTGTGAGATGGACTATACCCTGGCTTCCATCCCATAGCTGGACTCTGATTCTCTGATTTGCTTTTCCGTCTTCGAGCGCTACGGTCGGTGCGGTTTCAATGTAAGATTCATTTATTTGTGGGGTGTCGATTTCCCGCCAGATGTTTGCCATCACCATGTCTCCTTTTCTCACACCTCGGATCTGTGGGTGAAGTAGGAAGTATCCGATAGCGAGTGCTGCGCCGAATGCGACACCCCTCCAAAGCAGTAGTTCAAACCCGAAGATAACGTAGGTTATCAGAGAAACAAGGGTTGTCAGGCCGAAGATTTTCAGGGAATTCTCAGCCCTCCTGACTGGAGGGTTGAAGTTGGTTGCTGCCACGAAAGATGGATTAGTGCAGACTAGTATTTAACTTTGTTGAAAGTTAGGTAGTAGGGAATAGATAAAAGCCTAAAGCGATTCGACAATCCATGCCAGATAGTCTTTGCTGCCTTCTTGGATCGGTATCGCAATTATAGCCGGGCACTCGTAGCTGTGGAGCCTTTTTATCTCTCTTTCTGCTTCTTCGAATTTTTCATCTGTGGTCTTTGCTAGGAGGAGGTATTCCTCTTCTTTTTCGACTTTCCCTTTCCACCGATAAACTGAAGTCGCTGGGAAATAGTTGACGCATGCCACCAATTTTTTCTCTACTAGTGAGATCGCGATCTTTTCTGCTTCTTTCTTGCTTCCCGCCGTGGTTTCGATAAGAACATACTTCTTCATTTTAAGAGTATGCTTCTTCATTTTAATACGTCTTCCTCTTAAGAGCGTGCTTTTTCATTTTAAGATGTTTAAGCTGAAATCAAGTGACGAAGCGGAATGCGTCAACGCCCCAACAGATATCACATCAACCCCGGTCTTGGCATAAGAAGTTATGTTTTCCAGTGTAATTCCTCCCGACGCTTCTAAGACGGCTTTTTTTCGAAGCCCCTCGGCTTCCAGTTTTTTGATTGCCCCCTTAATTTTATGGGGGGGGAAGTTGTCAAGCATTATGATGTCTGCGCCAACCATTGCAGCTTCAAGTGCTTCCTCAATATTTGATGTTTCGATTTCTATCTTCCGGTTTTTTCCGTATTTCTCCCTTGCGGCTTCAACTGCCGCTACGGCCGATTCGAATAACAGGAGATGGTTGTCCTTTATGAGAACTGCATCCCCAAGCGAGAACCGGTGTGGGTGTCCGCCACCTAGCACGACCGCCTTTTTTTCAAAATATCGAAAAAGGGGAGTGGTCTTTCTCGTAGCAGCAACAATAACTCGGGGATTGCCCATCCTGGCCTTGACCACATAGTCGAGGGTCAGAGTTGCTATCCCGCTCATCCGTGATAGGATGTTTAGTGCCGTCCGTTCATAGGATAAAATATTTCTGCTAGCTCCAGATATTCGGATTACTGTTTGGTTTTTTTGTATTGGAAACCCGTCTTTAGCTGAAGATAACACCCTTATGTTTCCAAGAGAAAATAGTTCCTTGACTTCAGCAACTCCGGCGAGCATACCATTCTGTCTTGAGATAATCTCTGCTTTAACGGATTTATTAGGAGTTATGGACGAGGTTAGGTCATTTAAATAATCATCTTCCTCCAACATAGATCTGAGTACGACTTTTAGAGAGGATTTATTCATCGTCTTTGGATAGCCTGATGAATCTGGCTTTAGTGTTGCTTTTTTCGACAACTATTTTTTGGGTGGGTTCGATTGTGGACTCCACCCGCCCATCAACTATCAGGGTTGCTTGTTTTTCTTGGTTGATTAATTGAATCTCTATCTTTGAGTCATCTGGTACAATCACGGGGGCCTGCTGACGCCTGATGGGATTTACGGGGACGATTAAAAAGACGCAGGCATTAGAGGAGACTGTGGGGCCTCCTGCAGAAAGGGCGTGCCCTGTGGAACCTGTAGGGGTGGATACGATTAATCCGTCTCCATCAAATATTAGTTGGGTTTCGCCCTCAATAAGAATCTTGAATTCAAGGAGGGCTGATTGTCTTAAAGGGAAGAGCACTACCTCATTTAATGCTTGGATTTTATTGTTTACACAAAGTTTTATTCGTTCATCAACTCGGTAATCGCCATTAATCAGTTTTTTTACGGCGGCTAAAAAATTTTGGGGTTCGATCTCGGAAAGAAACCCCACACGCCCCGTGTTTACCCCTAAGACAAGAGGATTTGTCTGTCTGAGCTCATTTACTGCGTAAAGGATTGTCCCATCCCCCCCAAATACCACTGCTAGATCGACTTTGAACTCGTTAATTGGGGTTTCTGGTCTGTCAAATAGAGAGGCTGAAACAGGCTCGAATTTTAGAGCGTGCTCTTCTTCCAGTAGGTTTAATCCTTCCTTGGCAAACGAGCCATCCCCTAAGTGGGGGCTTGCTATGACTCCTATGCTCGCATGCTTCATTTTTCCGATGTGCGTTTGCACAGGGGTTTTGGTATAGAAAAAGTCTATTTTGAGGGTTGCTGCACTGGAGCCTTCTCAACAAGGATCACGTCCCCTACCTCAGACACTTCGTCGTATCCGATGCTTTCGCCTTGAAGGATTCTTTTCACTTCATCTGTGGGAAGCTGGCCTCCTTTAAATGGCCTGAGGCTTATCCTCATTATCTCTCCCTTTTCAAGGTTTAGGATTACGTCTTCTACTTTTCCAATGTAGTTGGCTTTCAGTGTGTAAATGTCCATGCCGTATAATTCAGATAGTCGCTTACTCATGTTTTCATCCACCCTTATGTTATTTTGATAGATAGTATTTATGTCTGTAATGGTTTAAAAAGTTAGGGGTGAGGGGGGGGTCACTTCCAGTATTCGGTGCATTCTTTGATTTAATAGAATATCTAGGTGATTATTTTAAGGATATGATAGATGTACATGCGCCCTTGGATTTAGATGTTGATTTTTCACAGATTTACAAACAAATTCGTTGGGATCAGATAGACTGCGACGTGTTGGTTGTCGGCTCGGGGGTGGCTGGCCTAAGAGCTGCTATCGAGGTTTTATCAAACAAGGATTGTCATTTGATATTATTGACCAAAGATGAATTGGGGTTAAGTGACAGCTGGTTCGCCCAGGGTGGTGTAGCTGCAGCAATCGCGGGGAAAGGCGACATCCGAGCCCATTACCAGGACACGCTTTTAGCTGGGGCAGGGTTATGCACCCCCAAAGCCGTCGAGGTGCTCGTGAAGGAAGCTCCTAGAGAGATAAAGTCTTTAACAGAGTTTGGATGCAATTTTGACATGATTGAAGGAAAGCTTGATTTGAGTCGTGAAGGAGCCCACAGTCAGGCAAGAGTGATCCACAGAAGGGATTCTACTGGGGAAGAGATAACATTAACTTTAATGAAGAAGGTGAAGGATTTGGGCGCTGAGATCATGGAGAAATCCTTTTGCTTGGATTTATTGGTTGAGGGGGGCGTTTTGGGGGGTTTGTATGTTTTGGATAAGGAGGATAGGCCTTCTTTTATCCGGCCCAAGGTTCTTGTCTTGGCTTCTGGCGGGTGCTGTCAAGTTTTCAAGTACACAACGAATTACGGAGGGGCTGTCGGAGACGGTATAGGATTAGCTTATCGAGCTGGGTTAAAGGTAATGGACATGTCTTTTATTCAGTTCCACCCTACGGCCTTGGATGTTGGGGGGGATAAAGAGCAGTTGCCGCTCATAACAGAGGCTCTCCGTGGGGAAGGTGCGAAGATCGTTGATTCCTCGGGAAAGCGGTTTTTGGAAAAATATGCCCCCCAGGGTGAACTTTCCGCAAGAGACATTGTTTCAAGGGGGATTTGGGAAAAGATGTCGACGGGGGAGAAAGTTTTTCTTGATGCGACGAATTTTAATGAAAAATTTTTTCAGGAAAGATTTTCTACGGTGGGGCATTTATGTGCCCAAGAGGGTTTGGACCCAACAAAAGACTTGCTTCCAATCACCCCTGCTGCACATTATATTATGGGGGGCATCCAGACAGATCTTTACGGGAGGAGCTCTCTTGAGGGGGTCTTTGCTGTGGGAGAAGTCGCCTGCACGGGTGTCCATGGGGCAAACAGGCTTGCATCAAATTCTTTGGCGGAATCCCTTGTTTTTGGAAAAAGAGCTGGTTATACTGCGGTGACTAATTTAGCTAAAAAGCAGTTAGGTGGTGTTGGTAAGGGTAGTAGTAGAAATAGTGGTGGTAGGGGCGCCAGAAAGGTTATAAAAGATGCTAAAACAAAAACAATAAAGGCAAGTGAAAAGGAGTTGGAAAAAATAAAAACAGAGATAAAGGAGATATGCTGGACCCAAGTTGGTGTTATAAGGATAGAAAGTTCATTAGAGACCGCAGAAAAAGCGCTAAACAAAATCATAGAAAAGCTTAAAAAATTAGCCACCCCCTCTAAGGCATACTTTGAAGTGGTGAATATGGCCATCACCAGCAGGATAATCACCCACGCAGCCCAAACAAGAACCGAAAGCAGGGGCGCTCACTATCGAAAAGATTTCCCTTCAAGAAAGAAAAATTGGGCGAGACATATAATCATCAAAAAGGGGGATAAGTCTTTGAAATGATTTTACTCTCTACCCTGATATTTTTCTGAGGGATGAAACCATCAAAAGAAGAACCTTCCCGAGGACTTTACTCACATATTTCTCATGCCGTTCCCATCAGACCTGCGTTTTATACCCATACAATAGAGTATGCTTAAAAGATTTGAGTTATCAATGCTTCCATCTGCCACTTCAGCAAGGATGTCCTTTGCCTTAAACGCTAGCCCCAAACCAGCATTCTTAAGCATTATCGAGTCGTTTGCGCCGTCGCCAATGGCTACGCAACTTTCAGTTGTTAGGTTTTCCATTCTACAAAGTTCATCCACTATCTCCCCTTTCCTTTGGCGGTCTACAATCTTACCCAGAATTCTGCCGGTTAATATGCCATCTTTTATCTCTAATTCATTTGCGAATGCATAATCAAACCCGAATTTTTCTTTTAGTCTTTCTGCGAAAAACGTGAACCCCCCACTCACCAATGCCGTTTTGAACCCCATCTCCTTTAATGTCAGAATCAGCTCTTCGCTTCCGGGTGTGAGTTTGATTGCATCCGCTATCTTTTCAAGAGTGGAAACATGCGTCCCTGCCAGCATCTTTACCCGGCGCCTCAATCCCTCTTCAAAGTCGATTTCTCCTCTTAAACCCGCCTGGGTGATCTCTGATACTTCGCTTCCTAACCCAACCTCTTCGGCAAGATCATCGATAACTTCACCATCCACAATCGTAGAATCCATATCAAAGACGATGAGATTCTTTCTTCGTCTGAAAACGTCTTCGGGTTGCACTATTATATCTAATCCCAGATCTTTACCTTTAGCTCTTAGGGTTTTCCTCAGATGCATTAAATCAACTGGTTCGACTCGGCCGGTCAACAGTTCCATTGCAAAGAATTCGCCCCGAGCTATCATGTTTATTCGCTCGATGTTTATGTCGTTTTTTCTGAGTGTTTCTGCAATATTGTAGACTATTCCTGGGCGGTCGGTCCCGATTACGGTTATGGTCTGCAAATCCTCTTTTTGAGGCAAACTGTGTGGTCCAAGTTCCCCCAACCCTGAGATGATTGCATTAACCTTTAATTCCTGGGCTTTTTTCTTTAGAAGTTCTTTGATTTTATCTGATTTGGTTTTGGAATTGGTTGGATCCAATAAAAGGTATAAAGAGAGGATACCATATGAGGTCACTTGGCCTATATCAATAATATTTACATTCAAATCTGCGATAACTTTTGTAAAATCAGACAAAAGCCCGGGTCTATCCAATCCTATGATAGATACTACAAGGTATTTTTGCCTCATCTCCGTTTTTTTAGTTATCGGATTTAGAGGACAGTGATTTTCCCGAATTTTCCAGAAGACACTTGTAAGTCTCCGCGATATTCCTTTACCCAACCATTTTCGATTTTTACCTTGTCTCCAACCTTAATTTTATCTATGTCCTCGTTCCAGAGTGTGATGCTTATCTCTCCGCTCACATCTTTGCCTTTGGCATTTGCCACTTTTCCTGTGCCCCTGAAGTTCGTGAACTCCCTGGTTTCACCGACCTCTGTCACTTCGAGTTCTATAGACTCGACTTGGCTGTTGGGTTGTAGTTCTTTTATGTTCATATTAATGTAGCCTCCAATATTTTCAGAGAATAGTTTACTAATCATTACTATAAAAATGTGAGAGAAGATAATGGATGAAGTAAAAGACGTGTCTGGGTTGGATAATTTGCCAATGAATGATTTGGCGGATGGGCTCGCAGCAGCAGGGTTTCAAGCAAGTAATCTGGTGTTAGCAAAAGATCTCTTAAAAACGATGAAAAGAGAAAATTGCAAAATCTTTCTATCGTTCACTGCAAACATGATTGCATCTGGCCTTCGAGGATGCGTCGTTGATCTGATTAAGAAGGGATATGTGGATGCTATCATAACAACTGGCGGGAGTATAGACCATGATATAATCCGTGCGAACGCCCCTTACCTAATCGGCGACTTCAACCTAAATGACGTTGATTTGCATAAGAAAAACATTAACCGGCTAGGAAACATTTTAATCCCGAATGACAGATACGAGCTACTCGAAAAAATCCTTTTAACTCAATTCAAAGAATACTATGAAACAATCGGAAAACAGACAACCCCTAGTAAGTTGATATCCTTTCTTTCCTCAAAAATTGAAGATAAAAATTCCTTTCTATTCCAATGCCATAAACATAATATCCCTGTCTTTTGCCCCGGCATCACCGACGCGGCAGTAGGGCTGCAACTCTACTTTTTTACCCAGGACCACAAGGATTTTGTGGTCGATGTCGCAGGAGACCTGGCTCCAGCAATTGATCTGGCAATGGAAGCCAAAAAAACCGGGGCCTTTATCTTAGGGGGAGGCATCGCCAAACACCACACCCTTGGAGTCAACCTCCTAAGAGGCGGCCTCGACTACACGGTTTATGTGACGACAGCATCCGCCTACGATGGCAGCTTATCAGGAGCAGAAACCAACGAAGCAAAAAGCTGGGGAAAGATAAAAGAAGAAAGCAACACAGCAACGGTAATAGGGGATGCGACGATTATTATGCCATTGATCGTTGCGGGATTATAATCATGAAATTAACAGGGAGAGGGTGATAATGAGGATAACTATGATTTTGCTTGTAATCATCATCCTTTTCTGTTTAGTGGTGTTTTTTTATCCCAAATCCATGAATCACGATGAGCGAGGAGAATGCAAATGTTTCAAGTGTCTGGGTGTTGAAAGATATCTGAACTCAGTCCATAAAGACTGATTTGGCGTTCCCTACGATTGCGGCACCTTAGATATCAACTGGGTAGATACCGCCTAGGTATGGGTGGGTTTCTTATAGGCTTCTATTTCTTTATTGATGCTTTGTATTACCTCCCACACAACAATCCTAATCACTAACTCCTATATCCCCCCTCCACTTATCACAATCCCTCCATCAAACTATCTAATCCTTACACTCCCTATCCCCCCCTATGGCCCAAACAATAATCATACTACCTAACCCATTCCATCTTTTCTAATCTAAACAAGAAAAAAGAAAGCACCCCCCCAACAACTTTCACATCTGGGGTGGAATAGGTGCTGAGCCTGTGAGCTTCGTTTCCGTTTTGTCGATGTCTTTAAACATCGGGAATCCCTGATCGCTCACAGGAACATATATGACGCTCTCATGTGAATCCAGGTTTTCTATCCAATACCAGCTCAGATAACTTGGAGTGAGGCTTTCACCGATAATCCTATTTGCAGTCGATATACCCCCGGCTTCAATCTCTTTTCTCTCAGCCTCTTTTTCCTCCTTTTGGATGACGAACTCCATTTTCTGAGCTTCTTGCTCGGCTTGTAACTTACTTTCTATAGCCCTTTCTATTTGAGGCGGCCTAACAATCGTTCTAACAAGAACCTGCTCTAAAACTATATTTTTTTCCAAAAACGAAGGCTGCAGTTTCATAAGTATATTATCTGCGATTTCAGGCCTCTTCTGGTGCATGTCCATAGCGACATACTCTCCTGCGACGTCCCGGATGGAGGTCCTCGTCACAGGTCGTATGACGATGGCCTGATAGCCGGGTCCAACGGTCTGGTGGATGATGCTCGCTTTTTCAGGGATGATGTGGTAAAGGATTGTGACATCGAAGTCGACGTTGAGGCCGTCTTTGCTGATGGCGGTGATGCGGTCATCGCGGTTTATCTGGCCTTCATCTGCAATGAGGCTCATAGTGTACTCTGTGGTCTTGATGTTGTAGTTGGTGACAGACACCCACGGGGCCTTGAGATGCCAGCCTTCACCGAATTCATCCGCTTCGACGCCGCCATAGATGTAGTTGAATTTGACGCCGACCTCCCCCGCTCCAATACTTGCTATAAAGAGGGGGTAGAATGCTATCAATATGAATATTGCGGCGATGACCCCGACACCCCCTACAGCACCTAAAAACGCCTTAAGCGCATTTTCAGGGGTCGGTCTCTTTGGTCTCCTTGGGGGAGTGACGTCTATTGGGTCTCTTGCACCTTCTGGGGGTATCTGTATTCTCATGGTTTCACCTATCTATAGTCGATTAGGTAAGTCTTTGTACATAATTAATCCAACTTACCTAATCGAATATATTGAAAACAACAAAGCTGTTTTCATACGCAGGCACCAAAGGTGCCTAGCGTATTGAATTCGATAAAGGAAGATGTACGACTATTCATCGAATTCACTATAAACATCAATTCTAATGGATTGTCCATCTTAATATGTGTCATTATTGCAACCTGCTTACAAGACTTATAATACTTCTTTATTAATGATAGTAAATTTTTGAATTCTCTATCAATTGATCTGCCAACTAAAAACGAAAAAAACACATACCCAGTCTATTAATCTACGATCTTTCTATTCTTCTGATTCGTCTTCTTCTTTACCTTTTTTTATTTTTTTGACCTTCATCTTTGCATCCTTAAACGCTTCACCTATGCTTGCAACTGCTCCAAGGACGCCTGATGTTTCAAGCGGCAGAAAGATTTTTGTGGCGTTTCCCTCAGAGATCTTTTCCAGGGCCTCCATGTACTTCAATGCCAAAACATCTTGGCTGGCTTTTCCTTCATGGACTGCCCGAAAAGTATTTAATATGGATTGAGCCTCGCCTTCCGCGATCTTAATCTTCCGGGTCCGCTCAGCCTCAGCTACTTTTTCAATCGCCTCGGCTTGTCCTTCAGCTTCAAGTATCTTAGACCTCTTATGCCCTTCAGCTTTCAAGATCTCAGACTGCTTTAAACCTTCCGCCTCAAGTATTGCCGCACGCTTTGTTCTTTCCGCCTTCATCTGGCGGCCCATCGCCTCAGTGATGTCTTTGGGGGGGTCTATCCTCTTTATCTCAACCCTCGTAATCCTCACACCCCATTTATCGGTCGCGTCGTCAAGTATTGATCTTAGAGCTGTGTTTATCTGGTCTCTTGAGACCAGGGACTCATCAAGGCTCATCGTACCAATCACGTTTCTAAGGTTTGTTTGAGCCAGCTTCAAGGCCGCATCTTCGAAGTATGAAACATTGTATATGACTCTAAATGGGTCGGTCACCTCGAAGTAAATAACGGCATCCACTTCCAAGGAGACGTTGTCTTTGGTGATGACGACCTGGGGTGGGACATCAATAACCGTCTCCCTCATATCGACTTTCCTCAGAATTTCTGCAAAAGGCAGAAGAAACGCCAAACCCTGGCTTGCCGTTCGGTTGTATCGTCCAAACCTTTCAACAACGCCTTTTTCATAGGGCCGAATTATTCTAAGCGACCTAGCCAAGACAAAAATCAAGACAATCACTACGACTATTATCGCAAGGACCGCTTCTGCCTGGATTATCAAATCAGCCATTTTTTTAACAATAATACTGGAAGTGACCCCCCTACCCTAAAGATAACTCTTTGTTACCTCCTCATGTTCCAGGTTTATGGCGTCATCCTTCTTTAAACCCTCAAAGAGCGAGCCATAGCGTTCTTTTAGTTGATATTCAATAGGCCTCGCCTCCTTTGTGGCCTTGATGATGTATTTTTTCTCTATTAGCTCCGACCCCTCTAAAACCGCAAGATCTCCTGCAATACGAACTATACCACTTAGGTCTCTCAGACGTAAGGTAAGTCCTTCCCTAACCCCATCTATGTCGCTAGCTCTCCTTTTTGCCTCATCAATTATCGCATCAACGGATTGAATTGTGGCAGCCGGTATTTTTTTATCTATAAAAATCTCCTGGGCGATAAATTGAGCCATCTTATCCCTGTTATCATCCGTATCTGGCATAGTCGTCTGTAAAAGAATTTCATATCCGTTACCCACTATCCTTGATCTAAGAGGTGGCAAAATGTTTCCGACCTCGCGGATATTGCAGGCTCCGACAAACAAAAAGTCACACGGTACGTCTGAAACCTTGACCGAAGCCCCCGCACTTTGAGGATTTCTACCAAGGATTGAAAACTTTTTTTCTTGCATGGCCGTCAAAATGAAGTTTTGCAGATATTCAAGGTGAGGTAATTCATCGATAAATAACACCCCCTCATGGGCTTCATGAATCGCTCCGGCCACAACTCGAAGATAAGGTGGGGTGCCAATCTCTGGGTGTGATCCGTAAGGGTCATGGCGCACGTCTCCGAGTAGTTCGGTTTCAGATGCCCCCGTCGCATGAACGAAGGTCACCCTGTTGAGTGGGACAAGGACGTTTCTCTGCCTTTTTTCATTGACCTTATCAATGCTCTCTAATGCTCTTTGGTCAAGAACCCTAACGCGGTCTCCCCCCACGACTTGATATACCAGCAATTCTTCTTTTCCTTCCTTGTTAATCCTTGTCGTCTGAACTTCGTCTTCATGACCCTCTCTTGAAACTTCAAATACTTCAGTAATGATATCTCCGAAAGGTGAGTTGCGCCTGTCTCTGGTCAATCTCCCATACTTATGTGACCCGCAGTTTGGGCAGACGAAGTGTTCTATATTACTGACGGTACCGCAATGGCTGCATTTAAATCCGAGTCGTTCGGCAACAAACGCAGGGATATCCTTTGGAGAGACTATCACTCCTTGAGCTGAGCCAAACCTCTTTTTTTCCTCTTCTATTTCCGTCTCCCTTAAGACTTCAACCAAAGGTCTGTGGGCGTTGGCGGGGTTGTGGACGACGTTGATTTGTTCTTTTGGTTTTTGAAGATATAGTGCAAGGGCTTGAGCCAACATGGATTTTCCAATGCCTGGGGGCCCCACCAATAATAGGTTCCGGCGCTGGCGAATGGCAGCCTTCACTTTTTCAACAGCCGCATCTTGGCCGATAATACGTGCAATAGGTTCTTTTGGGATCTGAATCTCCTTTGTTGTTTCGTATTCTTGGTATTTCATCGAACTAAACAATATATGATTATGGAAAGTTAAACTATATGGTTCATCTTATCGTTGCAGCCCCTTAATTACACCCATCAAGTCTTTTAGGGAGTCATATATCAGAAAGCTGTTTCTAAGTTTTTCAGAGTCAGTGTCTCCGAGCTCAGTGGCCTCTTTCAGGCGTTTGTATTGTTCTTCGTTTACTGTTACCATAATCTTCTTCTTCAATTCTATCCCTTCGCTTATCCCTATATTTCCTTTAAGCTATATTTGACAAATCCAGTATTAAATTGGACACTTGACATTTTTAACGTAATCCTTCCATACTTCTATAGATGATTTTGATTAACCTAATCAAAATCCTATATAGGACTTCGAAAATAAAGGAATAAAATTTTTCGAGCAACGATAAAAGAATCTTTTCGAAGTCCTCTATATTCAATCGGTTTAATGCCAAATCGCTTTTGAGGTGAAAAAACATGTGGAAGATTGATCTGGAAAAATGCATTGGATGCTCAGCTTGCACTACCGCCTGCCCAGTGGAAATACTTGAAATGGTCGATGTGAAAGGAGACCAGAAAGCAAGCATCGGCGACCGTCAGGCAAAATGCACAAGCTGCAAGGCATGTGAGGCGATCTGCCCTGTCGAGGCAATTAAAATAGTCGAAAAATAGAAGTACAAAAAAAGGGGGGGCCTGCTCAGATTTCTCCCCTCGAATTTTTCGTTTATGGGGGGTAAAACCTGCACCCCCCATCTTAGATAATCTCTAAAAAGAAACCTACTAGTATAAAAACCTTTATGGCGGAAAAGATAGTGAGGTAAAAGATCATGGACCCAGAAAAAATAAAAAAAGCCCTTGAAAAAATCCGGCCAGCCCTACAAATGGACGGAGGAGACGTAGAATTAGTCGAGATAACAGACGAAAACGTTGTGAAAGTGAAGCTGACTGGCGCCTGCCACGGCTGCCCCATGGCGCAGATAACTCTTCAACAAGGGGTTGAACGGGCAATAAAAGAAGAAGTGCCAGAAGTTGAACGCGTCGAAGCCGTAGAAGGCGAAGAAAGTAAAAAAGAACAAAAAGAGTAAAACCTAACCCAATATGAGAAAAGTTTACTTAGATCACGCAGCCACAAGCCCTGTTCTCGAGGAAGTAATACAGACGACGTGCCCCTATTTCAACGAACTATACGGAAACGCCTCAAGTCTCCATCAATTCGGGCGAAAGGCTAAAGAAGCACTAGAAAATGCAAGAGAACAAGTTTCCGGGGCCCTAGGTGCCGAACCTGATGAAATCTATTTCAATTCAGGAGGGTCAGAGTCAGACAACCAGGCAATAATAGGCACATTCCACAAAAAAAAGGATCAAGGCAACCACATCATCATCTCAGAAATCGAACACCCTGCCATATTAGACTCAGCCAAATACCTAAATGAAAGATTTGGAGCGAAAATCACTCTCATACCTGTTGATTCAGAAGGTATTGTGGATCCCAACGACGTCCAAGAAACCATCACCAAAGACACAATTCTCGTCTCAATAATGCACGCAAACAACGAAATCGGCACCATACAACCAATAGAAGAAATAGGAAAGATCCTCTCTGACCATCAAGCCCTATTTCACACTGACGCAGTCCAAACCTATGGGAAAATACCTGTCAACGTAGAAAAACTTGGAGTCGACCTCCTTTCCATTTCAGCTCATAAACTCGGAGGGCCAAAGGGCGTGGGGGCACTTTACATAAAAAAAGAAACCGAAATAGACGCACTCATACATGGGGGGGGTCACGAGCGAAAAATGCGCTCAGGCACCGAAAATGTCGCAGGAATCGTTGGATTAGCTAAAGCCACAGAGATTGCTTCCAAGAATCTTAAAAAAGAAACTGACCGCCAAATCCAACTACGTGATACCTTGATCAAAAGCATCTTGCAGATCGAAGACAGCTGGCTCAATGGCCACCCAACCAAAAGGCTGCCAAACAACGCCAACTTCGGATTCAAATATATCGAAGGAGAAGGGATACTTCTAAAACTCGATATGAAGGGGATCGCAGCATCAACCGGCTCGGCATGCTCGTCTCACTCGCTTGAACCCAGTCACGTTCTCACCGCCATTGGTTTATCCGCTGAAGATGCACATGGAAGCCTCAGATTAACACTTGGCCCAAAAAACACCAAAGAAGACATCTCCTATGCAATAGAAACAGTAACCGAAGTTGTAGAGCAGCTACGATCCATGTCTCCCTTCAGTAAATCCAATCCCTACCAAGTCCACAGCGATCAGGGACATTAAAGAGGAATCCAAGATGTACACCGAAAAAGTAATCGACCATTTTTCCAACCCAAGAAACATGGGCGAAATCGAGGATGCCGACGGAGTCGGCAAAGTCGGGAATCCAGCCTGCGGAGACGTAATGTACCTCTACATCAAGGTAAAAGATGAAAAGATCAGCGATATCAAATTCAAGACAATGGGCTGCGCGGCAGCGATTGCAACCAGTAGCATGATAACAGAGCTCGCAAAAGGAAAGCCTCTTTCTGAGGCAGAAAAGATCTCGAAAGCAGATGTCGCAGAAGCACTCGAAGGCTTGCCTCCAATAAAAATGCACTGCAGCAACCTGGCAGCCGACGCCCTACACGAAGCAATAAAAGACTACAAGGGAAAGCAGAAATAGGGGCAATAAAAAACAAAAAACACAAGCAAATCTTCTTCTTTTTTTAACTTCTCACTCAATTGTATCTTTGGAGTATGGCTAAATTCTGTCCATCATGCGGTGGTGCAATCGAGGAAAACTGGAAGGTCTGCGGGTCATGTGGGGCGAAAATAGATGCATCAACTCCTCAACCAACACCTTCTCCTTCACCCTCTCCTCCACCCGAACCGACTCCAACTCCTTCGCCTGCACCCCCTGAGCCGAAACCTGAAAAAAAGAAGGGCGGGAAAAAGAAATGGATAATCATGCTCCTCCTTCTCATAATAGTGGTGGTTGGCGGGATAATCATTTTAGGACTAGGCGGATTACTTCTCTTTTTTGGATTAAGTGATGGTGGAGGATCAGGAGAGAATCTAGTATGCGATGCCCCATACATTAATTCAGGAGACGATTGCTGTCTAGACCAAAACTCTAATGGGGCATGCGACAACCTCAAAGGTGACTCATCAACGCCTACAACGATTTCCTCAAACACCCAGACTTCAACAATTGGAGGTTCAACCCAATCAACAACACCCGCACCGGCAACGACAATCACATCTGGGTCTCCCAGCCCAACAACAACCCCTGTAACTTCAACTTCACCCCCAGAAACCACTATTGTAGAAGTAAGCTCAGGAAACCTAAAAGAAGCCTGCGTGAACAAATACGGCGTAACAAGCGATACAATCCTCTACCTTTATACAAAAACATGCCAAGGCTGCAACACAATCTCCAATTATCTGATGACTGTCACAAGCAGGGGGGGATACGAATATGTTAGCATTAACGTGGGGGAGCTTGACAGCCAAACCAGAAATCTTTTGGGTTGCCACTACTCCCCATCAGATCAGATTAATGTTCCTCAAATAATATGTCCTGTGACCGGCGAAAACCGCATGTTCAGCCGCACGACCGGAGCCTTGAAGGAAATAGAAAGCTTTGCCGCTCGATGCAGGAAGAACGCCCAAGCATAAGCGCTTTAATCAAGGCGTCAGACTCAAAGAGATAAGAGTCCAGCCAGAAAACAATCCAACGCAAAAGTCCTGCGGGCAAAGATTAATCCCATTCGGAGTCGGATTGCAGTTTACGTAATACGTCTCCCCTCCCCCGTCAACAGGGAGGGCGAGAGAGATGTTTTGTGGTATTGCATTCCAGGACTGGTTGAATTCTGTTGCGTTGTAGGAGATGTTTTGGATGAGGCTGCCGTTAAATAAAAGAGAAATCCAACCGACAGATTCATTCAGGTTTCCTAGAAGGCTCTGATTTTCATAAAACATCAAAAAACCTCTGCTTGAAAGGGAAGTATTTAGAAAT
The DNA here is from genome assembly GCA_043820265.1 of Candidatus Altarchaeota archaeon. Lineage (GTDB taxonomy): Archaea > Altiarchaeota > Altiarchaeia > IMC4 > JBDREA01 > JBDREA01. Next base: position 28,694 of record JBDREA010000011.1, read on the forward strand.
CCAACATCCCTTCTCCACCAAACACCGTGATCTGATCCATGGATAAACGACATAACTTCATCACTTAGTTCAACCGGCGTATCCTGAACGTTATAGACCTCCACCCAATCGTTTCCTTGGGTGGCGTTCGGCATGAACTCATTTATCACAATGTCCGGGAGCGTAGATGTGGTCGTTGTCGTAGGGCAAGACTGAGAGCAACCTGTAGTGCCCGAATCGTTCCAGTTATAATTGGTGTCGCAGGTATTGTTGTCCCCCATATTCAATCCGTCGTTGTATAAATCGAAGTATTCCCCTCCAGACTGGTTATCATAGCAAAATTCATTTGATAAAAGGGTATTGTTCTGGCTTGTGTCCCCCTGAAGGTACATGCCATGTCGTCCATTATATACAACCGAATTTCCAATGACAGAATTGTTCAAGCTGTAATAATAGATATTTATGCCAAACCAGCCGGAGTTCCTAATATGATTATCATAAATCTTATTTTCCGAGCTGCTCCCAAAGATATAGACTCCAACTTCATCATTGTCTAAGAGGGTGTTGTTTGAGATGTTGTTTTGCCCACAGGCAACAGATAGGGATATCCCCTTCGTATTGTTTGCTAGTGTATTGTTCCACAAGATGTTGGCAGATGAGTTGGACAGGAAAATCCCAGCTTCGAAATCGCCCACCACACAATTTTTTACAGTCACGTAACCTAGGTCTGATATGTTTATCCCATACCCTGACATGTTTCCTGAAATGCTTTGACCCATACAGTCGAGCGTAATGTTTACATCACCAATCAATAAAGCCGAACCGTTACAGGTTAAACCAGAATTCAGATTTGTGTTATTTATCCAATCTTGTCGGCTGAATACTGCGATGCTTTGCATCGCAGATGAAAGCCGACCCTAAATTCTCGTGTTTCTAATAGGTCTCCAAGCGGCGGCGTCCGCCTTCGGCGGACCTTTGGAAACCGCCGCATGGAGGTG
>JBDREA010000012.1:0-4077 GCA_043820265.1 Candidatus Altarchaeota archaeon
GTCGGTCACAATCGTGATTTCTTCTTCTTTTTCGAGTTTCTCGATAACCCACATGACGAAATTGAAATTTTTTGGGTGCCAACCGTATAACACGCTGGTTCTTGCGATTACATATTCAACTCCAACCTCTTTTACTGCGAGCTCGCCTAAAAGTTTTGTTTTTGCGTATTGACCCTGGGGATCAACTTTATCATCTTCAGCATACCTCCCCTTTGACCCTTCAAAGACAAAGTCTGTCGAGACATAGGCCATCTTGGCGCCCGCCCCCACACAACCCAAGGCTATGTTTCTTGTCCCTTCGACGTTGATGGCTTTGGCTTCTTCTGGGTGAGTCTCGCAGTAATCGACATTGGTGAGCGCCGCGGCGTGCACGACGAAACTTGGAGAGATCTCTTTAATCAAGTCAAGTGTCTTTTCTTTGTCTGATATGTCTAGCTGAAAAAAATCGCAGGGTATGTCGGTCGGCGAAACATCAACGCCCACACATTTGTATTTCTCACGCGACTGAAGCAACATCTGCCTTCCCAGAAGACCCGATGCCCCAGTAACAAGTAATGATTCCATAACTCGTTTTTATAAACATGTTTTTCAGTATATTGACGTACATTAGTGGTTGAGGTTTAAAATGATTGAAGGAGTGGTGACAAAAAAGCTAAAGGTCGTCCCGGACGAACGGGGCTGGCTCATGGAGATTCTACGCTGCGACGACTCGCTTTTCGAGAAATTCGGCCAAGTCTATCTGACGACGGCTTACCCAGGCGTTGTAAAGGCATGGCATTACCATAAACTTCAGACCGACAACTTCACCTGCATCAAGGGCATGATGAAGGTGGCGCTCTATGACGGCAGAAAGGATTCACCCACCTACAAGGAGGTGAACGAGTTCTTCGTCGGCGAAAAAAACCCGATGCTCATAAGCGTTCCACCAGGAATTTATCACGGCTTTAAGGGAATGGGCGATGAGACAGCCTACTTTCTCAGCATCCCTACACTGCCCTACAACTACGATGAGCCCGACGAGTATAGGCTTCCTCCGGACACAAAAGAGATTCACTACGACTGGATCATAGACAAAACAAAAAAACACGGATAAACCATGAAGTTACTGGTCACCGGGGGCGCGGGCTTTATTGGCAGCAATTTCATCAGGCATATGCTTGATAAGTATTCCGATTACGAGATAGTCAACCTGGATAAGCTTACCTACGCCGGCAATTTAGAGAATTTACGGGACATCGAAGGCAACCCACGCTATCGCTTTGTGAAGGGGGATATCTGCGACAAAAAAGTAGTTGAGAAATCGACAAAGGACTGCGAGGCAATCATCAACTTTGCGGCGGAAACCCACGTAGACCGCTCAATCATCGATGCAGGATCCTTTGTGCACACAGACGTATTCGGCACCTATCGCCTGCTAGAGGCAGCAAGAAAGTACGACATAGAGACTTACCTTCAGATAAGCACAGACGAGGTGTACGGAAGCATCGAGGAGGGCTCCTTCAAGGAAGGAGACGTCCTTGAACCAAACAGCCCATACTCAGCATCGAAGGGAGGAGCTGAACTCTTAATCAGGTCTTATAATGTCACCTACGGCCTTCCCACGCTTGTCACCCGAAGCTCAAATAATTACGGCCCATACCAGTACCCCGAAAAAGTTATTCCATTGTTCATCACAAACCTCATCGAAGGGAAAAAAGTGCCTTTGTACGGAGACGGTCTAAATGTTCGTGACTGGTTATATGTGATAGACAACTGCAAAGCCATAGACCTGGTTTTGCACAAAGGAAAAAAGGGCGAAATATACAATATAGGCGGAGAATACGAAGTAACGAACCTCGAGCTCACAAAAAAGATCCTAGAACTGATGGGTGAAGGAGAAGAACACATCGAGCGCGTCGCTGACAGACTGGGACACGACAGAAGATACTCGCTAAACTGCGAAAAAGCGAAAAAGCTCGGATGGAAACCGGAGACGAGTTTCGATGCCGGCCTAAAGCAAACCGCCCGCTGGTACCAAGAGAATTCCCAGTGGTGGAAGCCTTTGGTGAATTGAGATTTGTTAAGGAAAACCAAACTCAACAACAAAAAAAGGAAGTATGAAACCTATTGTAGTAATCGTTGCAGGGGGGCTTGCAACCCGGATGCAACCAATAACAGAAAAGATCCCTAAATGCCTGATTGATTTAGACGGTAAACCTTTGATCCAGCATCAAATCGAATTCCTAAGAGACAGAGGATACACTCGATTCATCTTTTGCGTCGCTCATCTGGCAGAAAAGGTAGAGGGCTATTTTGGGGATGGCTCATCCTTTGGTGTAGAAATCTCTTATTCTCAAGAGCGAGGTGAACTCTTAGGTACTGCCGGCGCTATTAAACTTGTTGAGGAGTTGCTGGATGAGACATTTATCGTCTATTACGGAGACAACCTCACAACGCTTGACTTTGACGAAGCCCTCCGGTTTCATGAAAAAAAGAAGAGCGATTTCACAGTCATCGTCAGAGAGCTGCCCGAAGGATACAAGAGCAGCAGCATAATAACCTTAGATTTAAAAAACAAGATTGACACCTTCCTTGAGAAACCCTCCTCGGAGGAATTCAAAAAGAGCCAGAACAAAAAAAGATACATAAACAACGGCATATACCTCATGGGGGAGAAAGCCCTTGATTTGATACCTAAAAATAAAAAATACGACTTTGCCTCCCAATTAATTCCAAAGTTGATAAGTGGAAAATGTAAGGTCTACGCATATGTCTCAAACGACTTCTTCAAAGAGATCGGAAGGCTTGAAAAGTACTACAAATTCAAAGAAGACCTTGAAAAAAGAAAAGAGATATTAGAATGAATAAGGCCGTGTTCCTGGACCGAGATGGCGTCATAAACAAGAATGTAAGGAGGCTTGACTCTCCTGAGAAATTCGTTTTAATCGATGGAGCAGCTAAAGCGATCAGCCATCTGAAAAAAAAAGGGTACCTCGTGATCGTTGTGACAAATCAACCGGAAGTTGCAAAAGGTTTTTTTTCTTTAGAGGACGTAGAGAGTATCCACAAGAGGATGAAGGAGCTTTTAGCAAAGGAGAACGCCCATGTGGATGCAGTATATACCTGCCCCCATCACCCTGAAAAAGGATTTGAAGGCGAGATAGAGGAATTAAAAATAGAGTGCGACTGCAGAAAACCAAAGCCCGGAATGCTGCTAAAAGCGATAAAAGAGTACAACATTGATCCAGCTAAGTCTTGGATGATTGGAGACTCAAAAACGGATATTGAGGCCGGGAAAAAAGCAAGCGTACAAACGGTATTTCTAACTTCAGGAGGCGGATCAGGAAGCAAACAGGAAGAGAGATATGAGGACTTAAAGCCAGATTATGAAAAAAAAGACCTGGAAGAGGCAATAAACACGCTTTTTTGACGAAAATTGTTTTTTAAATATATTCAGGGGATATATAGTGCGATTAATTGGAAATGATAGTTACGAGAACGCCGCTTAGGATTTCGCTTGGAGGAGGGGGTACCGACCTCCCCTTTTACGCGAACAAATATGGAGGATCACTGGTTACGGCAGCTATTAATAGGTACATTTACATCACGATTAGTCCGCGAGTCAGTAAAACCTATAAGCTGAACTATTCAAGAACAGAAATCGTTAAAGACCTCGAGAAAATAAAGCATCCGCTCATTAGAGAAAGTATCAGGTTAACTGGAATACCAGAACACATCGAGGTTCACTCGGTGGCGGAAATACCATCAGGGAGTGGTTTAGGTTCTTCATCCTCCTTTACCGTTGGCCTCCTCAATGCACTCTACTTTTATTCAGGGGTAATTGTTTCAAGATACAAACTCGCAGAGGATACGTCGTACATAACCATGGATTTGTTAAATGAACCCTGCGGAAAGCAGGACCAGTACGCGGCGGCCTTTGGAAACCTCATCCATTTGAAGATAAACAAAGAGGGAAGGGTTGCTGTAAGCCCTATAAACATCACACACGAAGACCTGGGCATTCTTGAGGGGAATTTAATGATGTTTTATACTGGCTTCACGCGATCAGCAAACGAGATACTTTCCCACCAAAAAAAG
>JBDREA010000013.1:0-2298 GCA_043820265.1 Candidatus Altarchaeota archaeon
GCCTGGAATAATAATGGTTCTTGCCACGACAGGAAAAGCTTTAATCCTAGTTTTTCTGGGATTGAAATTGCCAGAGATATTGCACGAGATGCTTTAGGTTTGCCCGCAGATATTGTTTTGGAAGAGTTCTCCAAAGCCAAGCACCTTATTTATTTAGCAGAATCAAAAAGCGACGTAGAAAGATCATCGGCAATTGAACCAATATACTTATCAATAAAGTGATGATTAAATAAAGTCCGATCGGCGTGCACGGGACGGTGAGGATCATGCCGCCCGTGACGGTGGGTTAGTTGTACTACAAAGTCAGCCTCAGTTTAGAAAGATAAGCTTATCATGAGTAGAGTCAACATCAGGAGAGCCGTCGAGAATATAAGGGCAAACACGACGGTTTACTCCCCGATTGTCGAAGTGATCGTTAATGCCATTCAGGCAATCGAAAGCAATGGCAAAACAGACGGGAAAATAACCATCCTCGTCCATCGGGCCAAACAGCTTGAGATGTATGAAGGTCTCCCCGAGGTCCAAAGCTTTGAAATCATAGATAACGGCATTGGTTTTACCGATGAAAACCGTCAGTCTTTCGACACGCTTTATACCGATCTCAGAATCAGCGAAGGCGGAAAGGGCTTTGGGCGGTTTATTTGTCTGAAATATTTCGAAAATTTGCATATAGAGAGTTTCTATCGGGACGAAGGTAGTTTTAAACAACGTACATTCTCGATGGGTAAGGACAATGACATTATTGTTAATGAGACCGAATCGGAGTCTGAAAAACAAGAGTCGGGGACCGTTGTTCATTTGAGTGTTTTGAAAAAAGAAAAATCGATTGATAGGAAGCTCAGCACAATTGCCAGGAACCTTGTAGAGAAACTATTACCGTATTTTATAACCATGAACTATGTCTGCCCCAAAATCGTTCTGTCTGAAAAGGACGGGGTAGACCCTATCAGGCTCAATGACTATGTCAGCAACGAGCTATCCTCTGTCATTAAGGAGATTCCGGTTAAGAACGCTACCTTCGAACTGCAGGGAATCCAGGGCGATGAGGAGTTTCTTGTCCGAGTTTTCAAACTGTTCTACCCAAAAAACCAGAAAAGCAGGATCAGCCTTGTAGCCCACAAGCGAGAGGTTTCCGGTTCGTCAATCCATAAATATATCCCCGAGTTCAGCGAGGATTTTTATGAAAAGGAAGGCAGCGGGGAGGTAAATCACGAGAGAAACTATATCATCAAAGCCTACGTTTTCAGCCCATATCTGGACCAGAACGTGTCGCTTGAACGCGGTGGGTTCGAGTTTAAAATGGAAAACGACCTCCTTCTCGGAATATCACAAGTCGATATCGAATTGCGGTCTGCAAATATAGCCAAAGATGCCGTTGGTTCGGATATCGCAGTCCGGCAGGAGAAAAAGAGAGAACGCGTTCAGTCCTATGTCGATGAAGAAGCGCCGTGGCACAAGGGAATACTCAATAAGGTCGATCTGACGGGATTGCCCTATAAATCTTCCAATGAAGAGATTGAAAGCCTTTTACAGAAGGAAAAATTCGCGGATGAAGTCCAGATTAAAAGAGATGTCAGTAAATTGCTCGCCGAGACCAACCTGGAGGATCTGAAAAAGAATGTCCTTGAGATCGTCGGTAGAATATCCGGAACAAGCAAAAACGATCTAATCCATTACATTGCCCTTCGGCGAAATATTCTGGATATTTTCGGGAAAAGCCTTCAGGTGGACGAAACAGGTGCTTACACGGCCGAGGGAGTCGTGCATGACATTATCTTTCCCCGCAAAGGCGATACGGATACCACGTCTTTCGAAGAACACAATCTTTGGATCATCGATGAGCGTCTGAATTTTACTAATTATGTTTCTTCTGATGTGCCGCTCAAAGGCAAGAAATCGGAGCGCCCCGACTTGTTGGTATACAACAAGCGCATCCTGTTCCGTGGTGACAACGAGGCAAGCAACCCTGTCACGATTTTCGAGTTCAAGAAGCCGCTGAGGGATGATTTTGTCAATCCTTCATCGCCGGAAGACCCCGTTCAGCAGATCGTGCGTTATGTCAATAATATTCAAGACGGTAACTTCAAAACCCCTACAGGCCGGAAGATACTCGTTGCAGAGAACACCCCGTTCTACGGATACGTTGTCTGCGATCTAACGAATAAAGTTGAAATCTGGCTTGAGAGGGAAAAGAACTTCAAGCCTATGCCGGATCGTTTGGGTTGGTTCCTGTGGATGGGAAATATCAACCTGTATATTGAAGTGATCAGTTGGGACAAAGTGTTAAAGGATGCGAAA
>JBDREA010000014.1:0-2755 GCA_043820265.1 Candidatus Altarchaeota archaeon
AGCCACCTAATATAGGCAGGATTGAAGTGAGATAAAAAAACCCTGAAAAATTCAAGATCCACTATTAAGTAGATGGTAAAAACAGAATTAATTAAAAATAAAATCTTATTAAGGGTTTCTTTGGTTGGATTAATCAGTGAAAATAATATCGCTAAAAAGCAGTATATAATCAAACTAAAGATCAGATCCTGAGCGAACAATTTGGGCAAGGCCACATAGAACTGCTTTAAACTAAGAAAGTAAGGTACCTGATAGAGGAATAGTGATATGGCGTTTAATTTTGCGAGTATTGAAATAACAACTAAGGCAAAGAAGTTAGAGGTAAGGATTAAGCCATATTCACGACTCGGTGCTTTTTGACCAAACATAAATAGAATAAGTGATGGAGAGATAATTTAATGGAGACGATGAAGGGTAGAAAAAAGGAGGTATTGCTTGCATATATCATTGCTTCCGTTGTCTTCACATACCCCCTTGCAGTGAATTTTTCCACCCATCTGACGGGTTGTTGTGATGTATGGCAAAACGCCTGGAACCTTTGGTGGGTGAAAAAAACGCTTACCCAATCAGGAGGCGACTTGTACTTCACATACGCCCAGTTCCATCCCACAGGCGTGAGCCTCGCCCTTCACACCCTTAGCCTTTACAACACCATCCTAGGTGCAATCTTACAGGGTTTCCTCACCATCATCCAAACATACAACCTCCTAGTGCTATCTTCTTTTGTTCTTGCTGCTTACGGGGCCTTTTTGCTTGTGGACTATGTGGTAAGGGACTGGCGCGCAGGATTTGTTGCCGGTTTGGTGTTTGCGTTTTCCCCTTACCACTTCATAGAGGTTGCAGGAGGGCATCTGAACCTGCTTTCCATCCAATGGATCCCATTCTACGCGCTTTATTTATTGAAGACACTGAAGGAGGACGGGTGGGCTAATCCATTTATTGCTTCTGTTTTCCTCTGGCTTAACGCTCTCGCGGAATGGCAGTATCTGGGTCTGCTTGGAATCTATACCTGCGTATTTTATTTCTTTTTTGGCTTAAACGAAAAGAAAAGAGTCTGTTCGTGGGCGTTTTTGAAGAGAACAATATTGTTTTCGGCGGTTTCCGCCGTTCTTATCGCGCCTTTTATGTATCCCCTCCTTTATGCTGCGTTTGTTGAAAACCGGGAAGGTTACTCCCAAGGGGTCTGGATTGGCAGCTCTCAATTGTATTCAGCAAATATTTTTTCCTACTTCTTACCAAACCATATGCATCCACTCTATGGAAGATTGGTTCCTTCAATCGATCTTGGTGGAGCACGGGTTCCGATTGGCTATACAGTACTTGCGATTGCCTTGTTTGCTATTTTAAAAAATAGAAAGCTAACAGCTTGGGTTACCAATAAAACAAACTCAGCATCCAAAATACTTGCCCGAAAAGAGGCTGTTTTCCCCATAATATTTACGATCACTTCTTGCCTTTTGATAACATACCTCATCTTCGGAGCGAACATTTCAAAGATAGTGACTATGGTCGGTTTGTCGGTTGCAGCTATCGTTTTATATTATATGCTTAAAGATGGGGTTTTGGACTTCTGGCTTATGGTTGTGCTCGTCTTTTTTGTGTTGTCGCTCGGACCGCTTCTAACTCTACCAAACGGAGAATATTATCCGCTGCCATACATCTTGTTTTACTATCTACCCCTTTTTAAGACCTTTCGAGCACCATATAGGTTTTCTGTTCTGATTTTTTTGGGACTCAGCGTCTTGGCAGGAAAGGCCGCTAAAGAGATTATCCATGAAAAGGGTTCGGCTTGGAGGAGGCCTCTTGGTTTGATGACCGTGTTATTGTTGTTTGACCTACTCTGTGCACCTATCGCTATGTCTTTTGGGGGGATTAGTGCCCCATATCAAAAGATAGCTTCATCCGAAGTTGAGGGTGCGGTTTTAGCTGTGCCAATACCACCGCGAATGTATCAGCCTAGTCCAGATATGACAGTAGTATATGGCATTCCCAAGCAGTTGTACTATCAAACAATCTATGAAAAACCCATGATTGGAGGATACATTTCAAGGATCACTGAGACTCCGGAATACGCCCTCGCACCGCTTGAGAACACCCCTTTGCTGTTTCATCTCAGGCACCCATTTGAAGAAGATATAGTCGATCAAGAAGTTTCTGTGATTGGCCGATCTGTACTGGATTTCCTTGGTGTGGGTTTCGTTGTCGTAGATAAGAACCTTTATGGGCCAGGGGGATACCCCGAAGGATCATATGAGTATTCCATAAATCTTTTAGAAGACGTTGTTGGAAGCCCCCCAGTTGAAAAAGACGGGATTGCGCTTTTTATGGTAAATAAGTTGGTATCAAAAGAGAAGGAGTTCATAGTGTTAGGTGAAGGCTGGGGTAGAAAAACCAATATAAGTAGTCATCCAGTAAGAGAAGTTGAAAATTATTCTAATATCATCTTAGTTAATATCCCAAAGGGAGCAACCAACTATTCGTTAAACTTTGTCGTAGATTCCCCAAACGGAACTGTGAATATTGAAACCTTACTAAATGGGAAGCTGATAAGAAGATTAAATGTTACTGAAGAGGAGGAAAATTTCAATTTAGAATTGAACTCCATGGTTCAAGGGGTAAACAGGATAGAATTCAAAAACAAAGATGTGGGAAGAAAGCTGAGATTCTACAAGTTAGGATTACAGAGAAACGAATGAAAACTACCCCCCCAAAAAAAAAAAGATTGGCTTTGTAGAAATGCTTGATTTTTGAGGAG
>JBDREA010000015.1:0-32177 GCA_043820265.1 Candidatus Altarchaeota archaeon
CACCTGAAGGATACTCATAGCATGTTTTTGTGCTAGAATCACAGTGGGTCCCTAGTCCCTTGTCTATGCAGTCCTGATGGATAAGGCATTCTACATCAAAGGTGATCGATCCTCCAGCTGGGCTTGGTCCACTCATCAACCCAACCCCCCCAGACCCATAGAGTGCAGCGCCGTATCCGCCGACTGTAACACCTTGGCAATCGAAGGGAATGGAATCAGGCACTAGCCAAGTGCCTGTAAAGGTGTCTACTCCATTAAAGGTTACTTCCCCATTGACTCCGTCTATGTCGATTGTTCCGTCAGGCGGTCCACCCTGGATAAAGCAGATACTGTCTGGAAAGTCTTTTGCGTCGATCTGAAGCCATGCTGTGGCAGGGCAACCGATTCCAGATTCTGTTACTGCACCTGTGATTGTTACTTCTTCACCCGGTTCGCAGTCATCCCCGCAAAGTGCTGTATCAATTTGGGCATGGGTGAGGACGCATGGAAGAGAAGTAGTAGTTGTTGAAGTGGTTGAACTGGTAGTTAGACAGCAGCATTGCATTGTTCCATCCCAGCAGTCTTCTGCGAGCCCCTCGCTATCTAGTATGCAGCTTTCGGCTTCAGGGCCTCGTGAATCAACGCAAGCAGCCTCAGATCCGGGGATACTTTCACAGTGGCTTCCCGTAGCACAAAATGTGGGGTAATATGGTGTGTAGGGTTGATCTCTGCAGCAACATTTACCTGATGGGCAGAGCGACTCAGTCTCTAGTCCACAAGGATCCATTCCCCGCAAATCATCAGCAGTGCAATATGCATAGTTGTATCCAAGGCAGAAAGAATTTGTCGAGCATGATGGGGTGATTATGCCTCCTTCGGCTCCGCCTCCTTCTATTTTAACCGCAAATCCTGAAATTGAGCTGCTTAGGGGATTGATCGCAAAAACGTGTTGGGTAAGAAAAAATGCTGAAACAAAAGATGCAATAAAGAAGGCAACTATCAGAGCTTGTCGTCTGCTTGCATATGTCCTAATCTTCAAATACACCACCCCAGCCCCGCAAATAGGACGAAATATTGATTACAAGGAAACAATACTATAAAAGGTACGATAACAGCACTTATTGTCGCAAAACACCCAGAAAACGCGTAAATAGCCTAGAATATTGTTATAAAGGGGCCCCAACAAACAGCCAAGATATTACAAAAGTAGCCCTTTTAAAACTTCCTCAGCTCCCTTGGCCAACCCCCCACCAATTCCTAATTCCTTTGTCCCCCCATACAAGATCCCTACTTCTTATTTCTCTCCTTCCCAAAAGGATGTATGTCAGCAAAGTATAGGAGATTAAAACCTCCTGAACCGACGCTCACAGGGACCGAAACTCATCGTCCATTCCAGGGATTATTTGAGTCCATGTACCCCCACGCACAAGAGTTGATGGAACTTTTTCTTTCTCGGAAGTTCGAAGTGGACATGTCAGATACCATAGTGGCGGGAGGGAGTTCTGCCCTTCTTCCAGAAAAGAGGAGCACGAGATTGATCGGATATTCTGTGGGTGAGAAGGAGGGGGGAGGTCAGGATATCACGGCTTCAGCAAGCCAGCTTCCCAGTGAAAATACGTCTGTCCACCGGGCCCAGGAGCTTTTTTCATCAAGTGGGAAAATGGAGAGAGGGCTTGTCATTCACCAAGTCCTCTCACAGTTCACCGGCGAAAAGGAAAAACCCGATGTTGGGGAGACGCTCATAGCGTGGTTGACGGGGAGAAAAATGAAGTCTGCGACAGACTACCTCGCAGCCCTTCACTTTCTGGCACCCCACCTGTCACACGAACACAGGAGGGCTGTCTTTCGAAGAACGAGAGATTCATTTCTCGGGAAAAAAGCAAACGATTCGGATGCCATCGACATCAGCATCGCACTGCTGGCGATCAATTCATTCATGGGGAAAAGCGACATCAAACCAAACGAGGCCGATGCATTCTGTCGGCGTCTAAGGGATACAATCACTACCCCAATGAAGGAGCCACCTTTCCCCGAACCTCCCAGGGGCTCCCATAAGAATAAAAGTTTTGTTGACATCATCAAGAACGATGCACGATACGACAAATCGATAAGAAGAGGTAGCATTCCGTGGTGGGAAAAATCCCAAGAAAGAGAAGAGGTGATACGCCGGGGGAAAACCGCCATCGCCACCTTCAACTCCCTAAGTATCGTTGGGAGATTCATCCAGGATCCAATGGTTCGGGCTGACCACGCCACATTCATTGCCAATGCCCTGATGGACACAAGGGGACACCCACATCCGATCGGCCAAGTATGCCTGCCAGTTCTCGAACGACTCGTCAACACATTACCTCCAGAGGATAGAGAAGAGATAAATAGAATTTTGAATCCACTACCTAGACCCAAGACAACGAAAAAAAGATCAAAGCGGAAATGAGTCAAGAACCTCTTGTGCCTTCTCCGCTTTCCCCCCTCCAATCCCGAGTTCCTTTGTCCCTCTTCCCCCGCCTCCAAGCTGGGCACTTATCTTTGAGGTTAACTCCCCCGCATCGACCTTGGGATCCGAGCTCGCAATGACGACGTTTGCTTTTTCGCCAACGATATTTAGAATAACAACGACAGACCCTTTTTTCCCCTCAACTACTTCTTTGGCAACTTCTGAAATGTCTTTAACATTCAATCCCTCGGTGAGCTTCTTCGTTTGATTGGAGGAATCGAGAGATGAGAGGATTTCTTCTTTAAGGGAGGAACCCACTTGTGCTTGTTGCTTTTCGAAATCTTCATGAAGAGCTTTCCAATAATGAAATAAATCCTCCACCAGATGTGGAAGTAATTTGACAACGGGTTCAATCAGAGTAGGATAGAAACTTTCACGACCTAATTTTGCTTCTATTGACTGTGATTCTGAGATAAATCGTTTAATTGTGTTCGGGAGTTGAGTCTTTTGCACTCTGAGGATAGCTGATGCCATCTCAAGTTCTTCGGAAACGCTTATTCTCTCTTTTGGAAATCGATTAATTGTTTCTCTAATAATTGGTTTGAACTGTCCGAGTAATGTTACACATTCTTGATGAATTTTTTCTTCTGATGATTCTTCTTTCTCTGCCGCAGGCCCGGCTTTGAATTCAAGTCTGACTATTCCGTCCTGAATCCTTGTAGCCCTGACCAACCGGATCAATCCTATCTCAGAAGTATTATCCAGATGGGTTCCACCACAGGCTTCGGCGTCCACTCCCTTGATTTCAACTATTCTCAACTCTTTACCGGGAACAGCCCCCCCCTGATACAATCGGAAGCCGTGCTTTCCTTCAGCTTCGTTTCGCTTCATTATCGACTTGATTACAGGAATCTTATTTGTGATTATTTTGTTTGCTTCTTCCTCGATCTTTTTCAATTCCGCCTCAGTTACTGCTTTGTAGTGTGTTACATCCAAGCGTGCGCCGTCCATGCTCTTGTGGGCTCCGGCTTGCCAGATGTGGGGACCCAACACACGTCCAGCTGCGGCGTTGATGACGTGGGTCGCTGTGTGGTGGATAGTCAGCTGCTTTCGCCTTTCTCTTAGGACTTTTCCTTTGACGATGTCTCCAACCTTAATATTTTTTAGGACATTCTCTCCTCCTTTGACCTTGTGGGCGATGGCTTTGTTCGCCTTCTCAACCATTTCGACCTCTAAGCCGTTGATTGTGCCAAGGTCTGTCTCCTGGCCGCCTCCTTCGGGATAAAAGTAGGTTTTGTCGAGAACAAGATAATCCTTGTGTTTCGCGGAAACTTTAGCCTCAAACTCGAGGTCGTTTTCGTATTGATAATAGGATTGCTCGGTTTCGGGTAGGTCATTTGGGAGCTCTTCGCCCTTAACTAGCTCCTTTTCAACTTCTTCGTGGCGTGCCTGAACTTGTGCGAGGAAGTCGTCTGGGACAACGAGATCAGGTTTTATGTCTTTGATTATCGAAGGAGGGATCCCTTGACTATCATATAATCCGATAAGTTTTTCGGTTGTTATTTTTTCGTCTGATGAGACCATGCGTTCAACCAAGGCACGACCTTTCTTCAGAGTTTCCTTGTGACGTTTCTCTTCAATCTCGATGATATCGTGGAGCATGCCTTTGTCTTTTAGTTCAGTGTACCATTGTCCGAATTCCTCGATGTGCAGGTCAAATACCTTAGGGAGGTCCAGTTCGTAGCCGTATTCGGCCATGAGGTTCCAGCAGCGCCTGAGGATGAATCTGAGATTGTATCCTCCGCCGACATTGCTTGGAAGCGCGCCATCATGAATTGCGACAACTAAAGTTCTGGTATGATCTGCGATCGCATAAAGTGAGCGCAACTGGTAGACCTGCTTTTGCAGTTCATTCAATTCTATGCCTGTTTCAGTTGCCACCTTACCCCACACGCTTCCCGCGTCATCGATTTCATCGAAGTTCAATAGACCTGCGTATTTCCCGTACTTTGCCATGAAATCTGAGCCGGGTTTGAATCCGCTCTGCTTGTAGAGGTAGTCCATGACCTTCGGGAAAACAGTGTCGTAGCTCATGGGAGTTCCCTGGCTAAACCAGCTCCAGCGCTCAAGGCCCGCCCCCATGTCGATGACTTGAGTCTTAAGCTCCCGATCGGATCCGTCCGGTAGAACTTCATATTGCATGTAGACCTGGTTTCCAAGCTCAAGTCCGCGGGCGAAGAACTCCATTGAGGGGCCGAAGTTTCCGCCTCCCGCCCATACGTCTTCGTGGTAGACGAGCTCATCTTCTGCAATACCCAGACCTTTGGTTAAAAATTCGTTCATCTGTTTGATGCCTTCCTCTTTGAAGTAGACGTTAGGCTTTTGAGGTGTCCGAAACGTATGTTGGCCGACCATTATGAACCCTGTGTAGTGGCGGCCCGTCACTCCAACGGAATCGATATCCGGAAACCTTAGACAGAACTGCGGCTCAAGGACTGCATCGGCTGGTGGCTCGACAACGCCAGCGATGACGTAAGGTTGAAAATCGTTGACTCCTGCATTCACAAAATATAGTTGATCATACCATCGACACACGACCGGGTAACGCTTAAGCGGGATGTAGCCCCATTTCTCAAAGGTCTTGACGTACTCGTCCCAGGCCCCCTTGTATGTGAACTCTTTTTTTGTCAGCTTTTGCCCGATAAAAGAGTATCCCCCCTCGCATTCTGGCTCCCCGCAAACGCTTCGTTCGGCTGTGCTCCAAAATCCCTTTCCGCACTTGGAGCAGACCTTCCTTGAAAAACCCATCTCCCGAAGAGAGGTCACAGGATAGTATTTCTCAAAATCTTTATGGAAGATTGGTTTCTTTTTCGCCTTTAATTGCTTGAAGTCGAATGCCATGATGAAAAAGAAATCGCAGAAGAAAGTAAAAAAACAAAATTTGTAGGTATTTATCTTATTGTTTCCTAGGATTGATTTATGAGGCAGGTGGTTGATGCAAGGAAGGCGGCGTTTTCAATCATTTCTAAACAACCACGCCTCGATCCGCACAGTGACCTTTCCAAGGACCTCCTCATGACAATAGCTGTCGCTGACTTGGTTGATTATGCCGAGAAAAAAATCACAGGGGACAAGGAAGTAGGCAATCGTTTCCAATCCGTCTTCGGCCCGCAAGATGATTTTTGTGAATGGACTAAAACAATTGCAGAGTTAGGTGAAAAAGGAATAGACCAACTAGCAAAAAATCTCGGTTCAGTAGACCCTAAGGGGGCAACTTTCGGTAAAGGTGGCGACGGAGCTGCGAGAAAATTTGTTAACGATGTCACTGAAGGTCTTCACCAAGAACAAAAATCCCTTTTATTCGGTCTACATTCATCAATCTCTGAGAAACCTAAAAGCGGAATCACCCATGTTGAAGCTTTATCTGCCCATGACAAAAAGGCAATGCAAACCTTGTCGGCGAATCCAATCCAAGGCGAATGGCCAGAGATTTTCAAAAGGTCCGGTTTGATAATGGATGCTGGCTCTCGTGCAGATTTTAGTCCAGTAAAAATTTATGAAAGTTTACAACGATTCACAAAAAAAGAGTGGGATGTATTAAAGGTAGCCGCATCGGAAGGTTTACTTTCTGACTTCGACCGTGACGATCCGGATTCGATGTCTTTGTTAGCTGAATTTTCAGGATTGGATGATGGAGACTCCGCACACCACATACTGGGCAGAGCGATCTCGGTTCTCAGGGGAGAGCATCGAGTAAACACTGTCGATCCAAAGCTTGAAAAAGAAATAATGGAGCGTAAAAGACTTGTGAGAAGGGAGATTATTGCAGCTAGAAAAAGAACCGATGAAGAACTAAGAAAGAGGTTCTTGGGTAACGGACAAAAAATTAATGGAGGATTGATTCGAAAGGAACATTTGCAGACCCTCCAAAATTTTGGCATCATAGATCAGAGATTAGTGGATGATCCATCGCTTCTAATCTCTACACTATCACTAGAAGAGAGAGTCGAGATGTTTAACAACCTATCCTCTGAAGCAGGTGTCTTTCAAGTCCAAAAAATCTTGATAAAATCTGCAAAAGTCAACCTCCCAAAAAATGATCTAAAATTCGTAAAGGTTGCTATGGTTCAAATAAATGAAAATGCGGGTAACATACTTGGACAATGGATTTTCAAAGACAATATGCCCAAACTCCATGGAATGGAGGATTTAGATCCCGTATTATCAGATATCGTGCGCAGAGTAAGATTTCCATTAAAGGGAGAACCAAATCCAGTAAGCCAAGAGGATACAGCAAACTTCCTCAACAAAGAAGTTGAATCCTCTGGCTTAGAAAAACCAAAATTTCTCGGAAAAAATACAAAATTCACCCCCAAACACGTAAAAGAGATCGAAGACGCTCTCCTCACAACAATGATCGCCAACCTAATCTTACCACAACCACCAAAAAAAACAGATTAGATATTAGATATAGCTACAATTCATCCTCCGACATCGCCCTAACGCCAATACACTTATTTCTTAGCGTATGATGCAAGAAATCCGATTAGTGCGAATCCTGATGCAACATACATGGCACCGTGAAATCCCCAGAACGCCAGAAGGATTCCGGCAAAAAGCGGAGCGAGGATGCTTGCGAGACCGAAGGTCGAATAGAATAAGCCGACAACAGTCGAGTGCTCCAGATTGTTGTCCACTAGTATTGTGAGGGCGCCTACCTGCATGCTGCTCCAAGCTATACCTAAAAGCATCTGTACGGGGATTATATACCAGAAATTCGGTGCGAGAGTGTAGCTATAAAAAACAATGGCCGAAAGGAAAAGGCCAACGCGGAAAATCCTCCAGGGATTAAACCGATCCAACCATGGTTTGACAAGGGTCTGTACACCGACGTTTGCGGCATTGATTATCCCGATCCAAAAAAATGATGCACCCAGCTCCCAGAGAAAAAGAGAGAAAAACGTCCAGACGATCATGGCTCCAAAGTGCCTTAAAAAGAAGGCGAGATACACAGAGAAATTTTCGCGTATAAGGTTCCAGGGAAAAAGGGGGACCCTGTGGAGGGGGATGTGGTATTTCGGCAGCTTAAGTGAAGCTGCAAATCCTATTGCGAAAAGAAGCGAACTCACCAAAAAAATAATTCGATAAGGGGATATCGGATTAGCTAGAGAGAGAATGCTCGCAAAAATACTTCCCAAAAGCCAACCCATACTTTCATAGCTTGAGATCTTTCCCATCTGCTGCTTGGTATGGTGGGCATAGGCAATTAATGCAGCCGGGACCATTCCATAAGCGAATCCTGCAGCGGCTCTTACGAAAAATAAGCTTGTTGGATTTACAGCGAAAACCTGTATCGCAAATGCGATAATTGCCACCAACAACCCCAACTGAAGAACCTTTCTAACGCCGTGGATGTCACCCCATCTACCGAAAAGGTAATAAGAGATGAAACTCGTCAAACCATAGACGCTAACAATCAAACCCAACTGAAAATCACTAGCCCCCAAATCAGAGGCAAGATTAGGCAAAAACGCAATCGACATAAAAGCCGAAGCTGCAGCCAAGGTAAAGATAAACGACGAATACATGCTAAAACAGATAAGGAAGGCAAAATAAATAATCAACAGGAGTTAAGTGGTCCCTTAGTTATTGATAAGTTGCTGGTATTTTTTTTCAAAATCCTCTCTAAGCCCCTTAAAGGTTTGATGAGAGTATTCCCCCTCAAGCCTCTGGGTTTCTTTCAGGTATTGATGATAAATAAACTCTATTCTTGCAACAATAGGGGGGTGCCTCATATATAAGGCGCCTATTGGCTCCATTTCCGCGTCTCTTATAAAAGCAAGAAAGTCTTCGGGTTCGTCTCTCATGAATATAATCCCATCTAATCCAAAAGGTTGCTGGATATAGCGTATGTCCAAGTTAGGGTACCTGTCGATTTGATCCTCTAAAGTATCCACCATCTCTAAGGTCTCAAGATAGGCTTTTTCATGATCTTTAAAAACGTTCATGGCTGTATTAAATAGATTTCCAAGCCTCAGACGAAGGAAATAGATAATCCTAGCCTCCCCCTTGAAACACCGATCCTGGAGTACTTCTATGTATTGTTTCATCTCCGGCAGATATGCAAGCCGACGAGTGTATGCGATGTTTGGGAAATTCGTTGTGAAATAGCATGTTTTTGCCGTGGAGATGAGGCTCGTCATAGTCGCAAAAACTTTTTCTTGGGGGAGGTACTTGATTATTGGCGGGATGCTTTGAAGTGCTGCGGCCGAAAAGAAATTTTCTACTGATTCAGAGGCAGCCTTAATGTTTTTAGCCTGGCCCATCAGCTCCTCTCCCTTGTTTTTTAGAATTGAGCTGATTTTTTCATAGCTAATCTTGTATTCGTTTCCTGTTGGATCAATCAGACCTTTTTGAGTAAGCGATAACAGTGTGGATTTAACGTCTTCCTCCTTTGCATCAAGATCGTAATTTTTCTTTTCTGTTAAAATGGCTTTTTCGCTTGCAGCGATTTTTTTGGATATTGCACTGTTTATGGCAAGAAGGGTTTCAAGTTCTTCATGGCTTAAATCGAGCCAAACCGAAAACTGTTCGATTTTTGAGTCAGAATGAGATGCCATAAATGAGAATTAGATTCTTCATCTAAAAAGTGAGTGCGTATCAGCTTGTTTATTAGGGTAAAATTCCTTTATTGATTTGGGATAATCATGGTTGGCGGTGAAAAGAAAAAACTGGGCAGGGAAAGACCTCATGTTGTCGGTGGAGACCCGGCAGCGCTCCCCCATCAGAAAATAAGCCTAACCCTTACAGGACCTGATACAGATGCTGCCCATGGATTAATGAGACCCGGAGAGACAGCTCCCGCGAAAGGTAAGGTCTTCGACGAAAAAATCGAAGCAGCCTATCGCGCCCTAACAAACAGGCAAGTCAGGAGAGGGCACAATCCTGACCCCACAAAGGTAGAGTTGATTAAGCAAAACATTGAAAACTGTATTCAGTCAGGCCAACCAGTCAATCTCGTCGTTTTTTGGGGTGGGCATAAAGAATCAGAAACTGGTTTGGCAGATTTGGCAGATGAAAAAGCTTTAGACTTGATAAAGGGGCATGTAGAAAGATTAAAGAGTCTGGGGATAAAGGCGAAAGCTACTTTGTTTTTTACCGACGTGCATTCAACACACCTAAATGGTAAAACCGACATGCAAACTGGAAAATACCACCGAGGGATAAGTCGATTAGCCGAACAACGAGGATTGGAAATTGTGAAGGCGAGTGAGACCTTACCATACAAAAAACTTCATGGGCAATTAGGCACATGGAAGGCTCAACTGACATATATTGGAGCAAACTTTGGCCAAGCTATGCCTGAACCACGCGCTGGGGCTTCGTTTCTGGATAATGCACAAATCCTGTATAGAGAATGGACTTCTAATGGGGAAACCACTCGAAAAAGGCTTTTCGGTCAGGCTCAAAGACATTCAGATAAAGCTGGTGATTTAGAGAGAACTGAAAGAGTCGTACAAAGATACATCGCTCATCGATTGTTTGAGGCAGAAAACCTTCCTAGGATATTTCCTAATTCGGTTTTTATAACTTATTCCCATCCTAGCTCCCATTCGATTCAACCGGCTCCTACAATATTCACTTACTCCTTGAGAAAGGGAATAGGGGAATGCCCATGGTTTATGGATCAATCCGCTGGCTCTAATCCAAGATGAAGCTTTCTTTTGCGACTTCAAATCCAAACAAGGTTTCTGAAGCCAACGTCGTCGGCAAGGAGTTTGGAATTGAATTTGTCCGGTTAGCAGAGGTTTATCCTGAGGTTAGGGATCCTTCGGTTTCTGTTGTCGCTCGTGAGGGGGCAAAATTTGTCTATGAGAAGGTTGGTGAACCAGTCATCGTCGAGGATGCGGGAATGTATGTTGATGCGCTTTCCGGTTTTCCTGGAAGCTATTCGAAGTTCGTTATACAGCACATCGGAAACGACGGGATACTTAAGCTCCTTGATGGCATCTCAGAGCGGAGTGCGACGTTTCGTGCAGCTATTGGATACTGCGACGGAAAGGGGACGAAAGTCTTTGAAGGAGTAGTCGAGGGAACAATCGCCGAATCTGAGATGGGGACAGAAGGATTTGGATACGATCCTATTTTTATCCCAAAGGGCCAGAAGGAGACTTTCGCAGAAAATCAAGAAATGAAGAACCAAGTATCGCATAGGAGAAAGGCCTTCGAAAAGCTTTGTCGGTGGTTGAGTGATGAAAGCAGCTAAGATATAAAGCAGATACACTAATCACTTAACATGTTCTTCACCAACCTCTTTAATCCGAGGCTTCTGAGAGAGGAACCAGTTCTCGCCTTACCGACTGGAATATTTTTCGTATTGCTGGGCTTCACGTCCGCAGTAATAATTTTTCCAAAAGACATCAGCATCGCAACCGTGTTTTTCTCAAGCCTGTTTATCCTCCCATACGTCGTCAAGATATTCGACTATGAGGAAAAGGAAATACTTGAGAAAGCCGTAAAAAAGAGGGGTAAGCTGCCATTATGGAACAGGATGTGGAGTGTCCTTCCCGAAGCTGGAAGAATAAAGGCGAGCGAAGACAGATCCCACACCATATATTTTCCCCGCGGAAGATTTTATCGAAGACATCTGCCGCTTGTAAGATTCTATTTTTATCTTTTTTTGGGGATGTCGATTGCATACCTATACCTCTACGGCGTCACAGAACCCAGCCAAAAACCGCTGGTTTTCAGCCAACAACTCGACCTCATACACCCCTACACCCAGGGTTTTTTCAGCCGGAACACGGCCTTCGAGGAGATTTTATTAAACAATTTGACGGTCGCCTTCGTATGCCTTGTTATTTCGTTTTTCTACGGAACCGGGGCGATCTTCATCCTAAACTTCAATGCCTCGGTTGCTGGAGTGTTCTTCGGTGGATTTTTTAAGGCATTCTATGCTATGGTGAAGCTCGTATACGACCAGAAACTTTGGAGTATGGGTGTCGTGAAAGGAGGCGCCTTGAAACTCTACTTTGTCCCCTTCTTCTTTTTACCCCACACAGTGCTTGAGCTCTCCGGCTTTTTGCTTGCCGCCGTCGCCGGAGGAATCCTTTCAAGAACCCTGCCCCACGAACCCTCGGGGACCACAAGAGTGTTTCTAAAAGACAGCCTAAGCTTCTTTGTGATAGCGATGGTGTTGATAATAATCGCAGCATACGTCGAAGTGACCCTTCCGGCCATGTTTATATAGTTATACTTCCCTAAGAGATAGTTGTATCCAAGAGGATACTTTCTACAGTTAAATGGGGCATCTGAAAAAATGGATAAAAAACAGGAATACTGGATCGGAAACATATTGATTTTTGTTGTGATGGTAGCAATAGGCGTATTTGCCTTCAACTCAATAATCGGAGCATTCGTTTCCAGGGGAACTGGTATCGGCGACCTCCCAGTCGCCGAAGGCGGACCACGGCCGATAACAACGACGACAACCGTCCCATGCTATCAACCATTTAAGATGTATGTATCCCCTTACACTATCCCCAATCCTGTCGTGGCTTGGGGGGGTTACGACCTCGTCTGCCCCCTTAACCTCGGTGTCGACTGCATCACCGCCTACGTTGACGGACAACAGTGCACCTATGTCGGGCGGCAGGGAACCTATGACGCACGATTCAGGTGTCCAAGTAGCACAGCAACACCTGGGACACACACCGCCCTCTGCGTGAGCAATCCAGGCACACCAAACAACTGCTGTGCCGCGGAAAAGAGCACACAATTCGCCGTTCCAATTAACGTGACAACAACAACCGTCCCAGCTACTTTCTGCAACGACACCGACGGAGGAAATAATCCATTTGTTTGGGGTATAGCCTACAATAACACACACCAATCAAACGATACTTGCTCAGGCAACGAGATACTTTGGGAAAGCCAATGCATCGGCAATAACTATGTAGTGAACTTATTTGTCAACTGCACAGACTACGGAATGGAATGCGTAAACGGAGAATGCGTGAATCAGACAACGACATCAACATTACCAACCACGACGACAATCGCCCCAGAAATTTCATGCAACGACAGCGACGGAGGAGACTATCCATTTATCGCAGGAGAAGTAATATGCAATATAGAAGGGCCAGGTGAGATATTATACCCAGATATGTGCATCACCAATACAGAACTTCTCAGAGAACGATATATTATAGATGTGACAGCAGTGGAAGCTCGCATATATAACTGCACCCAATTGAATGCAACATGTTTGGATGGGATTTTAACCCCAGAAGGAAATGCTTCAGCATGTGTGAGGTTCTAAAGTAGAGGGTAACAAACCACCCTCTTAATTCTTCTTTTTTATTTTCGACTATTTTCTTTTATTCTTTTTCTTTATTCTCTTCTTTGATTTTTTCTATTTCTTCTTCTATTGTTTCTTCTTCTTTGTCTATCTCTTCTCCTTCGATTTCTTCTTCTTCGATCTCTTCCTTTGTTATTTCGTCTTTTATTTCTTCGTCGAGGATTTCTTCTTTTATTTGTGTTGCTCCGTATGGTAGTATCTGTTCTCCCAGCTGAAGGTATTGTAGTTCGACTTTTATTTGGTCTCCTATTTCGGTTTCTTTTCTGAGGCTCGCAGGGAAGGATTCATAATCTCTGATGCTTACTAGCCGGTTTTCAAGTAAGACTAGTTGGGCGACTTTTATGGACCCGATTTTGCTTTCTTCAGTTACTGTAACTCCCAGTTCTACAAATTGGTCTAAGACTTCTGAGAGGTTTGTCTCCAATGGGACAAACAATTCGACTTCACCTTCCCTTAGTTCAAAGTCGATGCCGAGTTCGTCGAGGTAATCTTGGATTTCAAGTAATTTTTCTTTTGAGGAGATCTCAGTTTCGTTTTCTTCGGTTACAACTATAGAAGCTGAATAATTGGCTTGTAGTTCAGATCCCAGAGGTGCGCTAATTAGAGAGGGGATGAAAATCACAGGTTCGATTAAGGAGATATTTTCGATTTTCTCCAATTCATCGGTCATGCTTGGATCAGGGTAGGTTCCAGCTAAATAATGTCCGGAAACATTGACTACCTCAGCAGTTATTACTGGGCCCTTCTCGACTTTACCCCGTGGGAAGCCGATTAAACCTATTCCTCCGAATTCGTCTTCGCGAGAAAATAGGATGACTGAAACGGTGTCGCCCAGCTCCAATTCTGTTTCGCCGATTACGTAGGCGTTTTGAATCGAGTTTATTGGGAACTGGAGTTCTCCATTGAATCCTCTGTAAAGACGGTACCCGCGGATTCGTTTTCCAATCTCCTCTTTGAGAAGGGATTCGTTTAGTTCCCTTTCGGCGACAAGCGTGTAAATGAAAAAGGAGTTCGTTGCTTCGGCCTTGACTTCGCTGACATCTGTGAAGTTTGCCTGGATGAAGCTTTCAATGACCTCGGCGTTCATCCTGCTCAACTCCCGGTCGTCTGGGATCACCAGATATTTAAGGGTTTTCTCCGTGATCTTGGCCAACATTGTGGAATTACCCACCTGATCCACTTGATATTGTCTGACTGAATAGTCTCCGAGATCATCTGAAGGCGGAGGAACAGGAGTGTTTCCTGCAAAGTAGCTGAAAGCGGATAAAAGCATGATTGCGCTTATGAAGTAGACACCAATGCGCCCCCATTTTTGACTTCCTGAGAGATTCTGCTTTTTGGTGGGGTCCTCTCTTCTACCTTTCTTTTTAGCCATGTACCCTAACAAATACGCAGTAATAATATTTATAGGGGTAGCTCCACATAGAATATCCGCATTAAACAAATTGGTGAAATTCAGATGGACTTTATTAAAATCAGCTTTACTGCAAGAGTGAAAGACGGC
The DNA here is from genome assembly GCA_043820265.1 of Candidatus Altarchaeota archaeon. Lineage (GTDB taxonomy): Archaea > Altiarchaeota > Altiarchaeia > IMC4 > JBDREA01 > JBDREA01. The sequence goes on from JBDREA010000015.1 coordinate 14,281, forward strand.
CCGGTATTTGATACAACAAATGGAGAAGTTGCAAAAAAAGAAGGCTTCTTCGACGAAAAACACATTTATAGAGCTACGCCTGTGGTAGTCGGGCAGGGTCAGGTTGTCCAAGGGCTTGATGAGATACTCCCAAAGATGAAAGTGGGAGAAGAACGGGAAGTGGAGATTGCACCCGACAAAGGATTTGGAATGAAAGACCCCAACCTCTTGCGTTTGGTACCCATGAAGGTCTTCAAGCAGCAGAAAATCAATCCGTTTCCCGGTATGCCGGTCGAACTTGACGGTAGAAGGGCCAGAGTTCAAACCGTATCGGGTGGTCGCGTTCGAGTCGACTTCAACCATGAGCTTGCCGGAAAAACCGTCGTATACAAGGTCAAGATTGAAAAGAAGGCATTAGACGTCAAAGAAAAAACAAATTATCTTATCGAAAGAAGCTTCAACTCGGCAGACGACTTCAAGATTAACATCAGTAACAAGGGCGTGGAAATCGAGTTGCCCCAGGAAGCCCAGAGAGACAAAAACCTTCTCGTCAGGAAAGCGTCTCTCGCAGCGGAACTTTTCAGGATTCTCGAGGTAGAAGACGTAGTGTTTAAGGAGACATGGAGTAACCCCAAAAAGAAGGCTTCGGCTGAAAAGAATGAAATGCCGAAGAAGGCTAAGAAGAAGGGGAAAAAGTAAAGTTCTTCAGTATCTAACATATGAAAGTCTTGCATATTCCCTGTCACTCAAAGGCGGATCCGCTCTTCGCTCTGAAGGAAAATGTTAAAAGACTAAAATCTTATTCTAATGTAGGTTTAATGGCTTCTGCGCAGCACCTGAACCAATTAGACAAGATAAGGGATTTTTTGGTTGGCGAAGGGATTTCGGCTTCTATTGGTGAGCAGATCCTGGGTTGCCAGATTAAGCCCGACATGATAGACTGCGGTTCTGAACCAGACTGTTATGTCTACATCGGTTCGGGGAGGTTTCATCCCCTGGGCCTTGCCTTAAAAACTGATAAACCAGTCTTCATCCTCAATCCGCTGTCTAATGTCTTCGATGAAGTCTCAAATGAGGAAAAAGAAAAGTGGTTTAAAAGAAAAAAAGGAAGGCTTACAGTTGCTGCGGCAGCTGAGACATTCGGTATCCTTGTCTGCACGAAAAGCGGACAGTTCGACTTGAACAAGGCAAAAAACCTAAAAGTGGATCTTGAGAAAAAAAATAAAAAAGCTTATATCTTCGCAGGAGCAGAGATAACTCCAGACAACCTCCTACCATTCAAAGTCGACGCCTGGATAAACACCGGCTGCCCGAGGATAGTCGACGACGAACACGAAAAACCAATAGTCAACGCAGAGGAGCTTAAAGAAATCTTTTCGTAGCTTCTTGTATACTTCTTATTTCAGCTTTACTCCGTGGTCTTCTTTTCTGGTGTTCAGGACGAGCATTGTGTTGGTTCGTTGTACGGCTTTTAGGGCGATGATTTTTTTAACTAGTTTGTTGAGGTCTTCTCTGGTTTTGAATTTTGCGACTATCATTGCGTCGTAGTCTCCTGTCACGTCGTATACTGCTGTGACGTTTGGTTCTCTGGCTATCTTTTCTTCGATTTCGACTAGTTTACCGCCTTCGGCGACCAGGCCGATTATGGCTGTAAGTTCATAGCCGAGCAATGTGTAGTCGATGTCTGTTATGAATCTCTTTATGACTTCCAAACGCTGGAGCTTTGAGACTCGGTTGTAGATTGTCCCTTCTGCGACTTTCAGCTTTTCTGCGATCTCGCGGTAGCTTTGTCTTGCGTTTCCTTGGAGCTCCTTTATTATCTCTAGGTCGAGGGGGTCGATTTTTTCCGCCATGGTTGGGTTATTGGTGGAGTTTGTTAAAAATACTAAAATATATTAGAGGTGGGAAATATTTAAAAATATTGGGTAAAATTGATTATTTAATCAGGAAACTGGGATATTTTTAAAGGATTGTTCAATAATAGTAACTATATATGAAGAAATACCAGATGTTGAACAAAAAATGAAGAGAAAAAAGGACATTCAAACGGAAATAGAAGACGAACAGATAAACCAAAAAAAGGAACTGCTCTTAAACACTCTCGATAAATCAGGATTAGATTGAACAATAAAGGAGAAAATGACAAAACTCGACAAAGCAAAAGAGGACATACTCGAACAAGTTAAAAAAGACAAGGTAAAATTTGTCAACCTACAGTTCACCGACATTTTCGGGGCCGCAAAAAACGTAGACATCACAGTTGAAAAACTCGAAGACAGCCTCGAAAGCGGGACATGGTTCGACGGCTCATCAATCGAAGGATTCGCGCGGATACACGAATCAGACATGGTCCTCAAACCAGACCCCACGACCTATGCCCTCATTCCCTGGAGGAGCGGAAAACACGCAACTGCGAGACTTATAGCAGACATCGAAACGCCCGATGGAAAACCATTTGAAGGAAGCCCCAGAAACCTGCTGAAAAAATCGCTTGCGAAAATCGAAAAGATGGGGCTAAAATTCTTTACAGGTCCAGAGCTTGAGTTCTTCCTATTTAAAACAGACGACGGAAAGATTAGCCCAGTCCCCCATGATGTCGGAGGCTATTTCGACCACAGCGGAAGGGATGCTGCAACGGATGTTCGCCGAGACATAATATTGGCCCTAGAAGCGATGGGAATGCAGGTGGAGATGAGCCACCACGAAGTAGCGCCTGGACAGCACGAGATAGGTCTCCGTTACAGTGAAGCACTGAGGAGCGCGGACAACTCTACAACATTAAAGCACGTCGTCAAATCCATTGCCGCAGCGCACGATCTGTATGCGACCTTTATGCCAAAACCCATATTCGGGATAAACGGCAGCGGAATGCACGTCCATCAAAGCCTCTACAACACAAAAACGGGGAAAAACGCATTCTACGACTCAAAAGACACATACCATCTCTCAAAGACCGCAAAGCAGTTCATAGCAGGACAGCTCGCACACGCAAAAGAGATGGCCGGAGTGATAGCTCCGACAGTGAACAGCTACAAACGCCTGACCCCCGGATACGAGGCACCAGTATATATCTGCTGGGGAAACATCAACCGAAGCGCATTGATCCGCGTTCCAAGGATATCACCTGGAAAAGAACAATCCACCCGCCTTGAACTCCGTTGCCCTGATCCTTCAAGTAACATCTACTTGGCGTTCACAGTGATGCTTGAAGCAGGACTCGACGGCGTTAAAAAGAATATGAACGCGCCAGAACCAGTTGAAGAGGATGTCTACGAATTCGACGACTCCGAGTTGAAAAAGTTTTACATTGAATCGCTTCCTGCAGACCTTGGCGAAGCGATCAAGGAAATGGAAAAAAGCAAATTCCTCAAAGACGCCATGGGCGCGACATTATACGAGAAATACATATCTGCGAAAAAACTCGAATGGGACGAATACAGGATCCAAGTCACCCAATGGGAGATAGACAAGTACTTGGAGAAGATGTAGTGCTAATCGTATACCCTGCCGTAGTCGTCTTCTATCCGGACTATGTCGTCCAGTTCCGGAGTGCTGAATTCGATGACTTTTATGTCGGTCAGAGCTTCGATTCTGTGCTTAGTGCCCGATAGAATTGTCACAGCTTGACCCTCGCTCACCTCAAATGATTCTTCGCCGAGTACCAAAAGCATCTTTCCCTCAAGGACATACATCGACTCCTTTTTTACCTCGTGGAATTGAAGGCTGAGCCTCTCCCCTTTTTTGACTTCAAGGATCTTTCCAGCATACTCTTTCTCATGGGAGAGAAGCAACTCCCTGCCCCAGGGTTTCTCAATTATTTTTGGTTCATACACGGACATGTTGACAACCTTTGTGTGTGTATCGAAAAAATTCATCTTGAAAGTTTAAAAACAAGGATATTGTCATATTTTTAAAACCCACCCCCCATTATTATGTCATCTGACAAGAAAAGAAAAATATTATAAAATGAAGATCAGCGTGGTTGGGACAGGTTACGTCGGGTTAGTCTCTGCAGCGGGGTTTGCAGAACACGGACACGATGTCACCTGCATCGACGTTGTCAAGGAGAAAGTTGACTTGATAAACAAAAAAATTAGCCCGATCTATGAGGAAGGCCTAACAGAAATCCTCGAAAAAAGGATAGGGAAAAACATGCATGCCACCCTCGACGGTGCCAAAGCCATAGCTGAAAGCGAGATAACCTATATCTGCGTTGGAACACCAAGCGGAAAAGAGGGGGAAATAGACCTGCAATACATCCAAGAAGTCGGAAAGATAATAGGAGAAGTTCTAAAGGGGAAAAAAGAATATCATGTAGTAGTAGTGAAAAGTACTGTAGTTGCGGGAACCACAGAAGAGATTGTAATACCAATCATCGAACAATACTCCCAAAAAAAGGCAGGCAGAGACTTCGGTGTCGCCATGAACCCGGAATTCCTTCGCGAGGGAGTGGCCGTTGAAGACTTCCTCAAACCAGACCGAATAGTAGTAGGCGGGATTGATCAAAGAAGCATCGACGTCATAAAAGAGTGCTACAAGGGATTCGGGGCACCGATACTTGAGGTTGGTTTGAAAACAGCCGAAATGATAAAATACGCAAGCAACTGTCTTCTAGCCACAAAGATAAGCTTCATAAATGAAATAGGAAACATCTGCAAGCATCTGGGAATAGATACCTACGACGTGGCAAGGGGGGTTGGACTCGACCACAGGATAAGCCCGCACTTCCTAAGAGCCGGATTAGGGTTTGGGGGAAGCTGCTTTCCAAAAGACGTAAAGGCCTTAAGAAACAAAGCAGAAGAGTTGGGAATCGAACACGACATCATGAATAGCGTATTACAGGTAAACGCCCACCAACCAAAAGTTTTTCTCGGATTGGCAAAAGACAAGCTCGGTTCATTCAGGGGGAAGAGAGTCGCAGTCCTAGGATTAGCGTTCAAGGCGGGCACAGACGACACAAGAGAGAGCCCAGCCCTGGTTGTAGTAGAATACCTAATAAAAGAAGGATCCAAGGTAATCGCATACGATCCACAAGCAATGGACAACACCGAAAAAATATTTGGAAACCGCATCGAATACGCAAAAACCGCCCAAGATGCGCTAAAGAACGCAGACATTGCACTGATAACAACAGACTGGGAGGAATTCTCGAAATTAGATTACAGCGAAATGGGGCAAAAAATCGTCCTAGACGCAAGACACATCGTAGACAAAGGAGTCCTACCAGATGACGTAGAGTACGAGGGCCTCTGCTGGTAAAAAACATGAAAGCCGTCATACCTGCCGCAGGGCTTGGAACAAGGTTTCTGCCAGCGACAAAGGCCATGCCAAAGGAGATGCTGCCGCTCGTGGATAAGCCCGCCATACAGTTTGTCGTGGAGGAGGCAGTAGCCTCAGGCATAGACGACATCCTGATAATAACCGGGCGCGGTAAACGAGCGATTGAAGACCATTTCGACCGCTCGCTGGAGCTTGAAAAAGTTCTTGAAAAGAACGGAAAAAGCCAGCTACAAGAAATCGAAGACATAGCAGAGCTCGCAGACATCCATTACATACGTCAAAAAGAGGCTAAAGGGTTGGGGCACGCAATACTCTGTGCGAAAAAACACGTGGGAGACGATCCTTTCGCAGTCCTTCTCGGAGACGACATCGTCTTTTCAAAAACGCCTTGCACGAAGCAACTAATCGAACTCTATGACAGATTCAGCTCTCCTATCATCGCCGTCGAAGAGGTTCAGAAAAACATGATAGAAAGCTACGGTGTAGTGGGGGGAAAGTTGGTGGAGGAAAAGACGTATCAGATAGACACGCTCGTAGAAAAACCGAAACCAAAAAACGCCCCCTCAAATCTTGGGGTCATAGGCCGCTACATCCTAACTCCGCAGTTATTCGAAACCCTTGAGAAGACGCCAAAAGGCCATGGTGGAGAGATTCAGTTAACTGACGCACTCCAACTACTAAATAAAACACACAAGATGTACGCATACCTGTTTGAGGGAGTGAGATACGACCTTGGGAACAAATTCGATTATATGCGCGCAAACATCGAATACGCCATCGAGCGCCATGAGATAGGGCCTAGAATAAAGAAGTTCCTCGTAGAGTATCTGAAAAAATGACGCGAACATTGGTAACGGGTGGAGCGGGATTCCTGGGAAGCCACTTATGCGAAAAACTCATAGGAGAAGGCCACGAAGTCGTATGCATCGATAATCTAATAACCGGAAACCAAAAGAATATTTCGGAGCTCGAAGAAAGAAAGGATTTTTCATTCATCAAACACGACGTGTCAAAATACATCGAACTCGAAGGAGACCTTGACTACATACTGCACTTTGCCAGTCCGGCTTCCCCAATCGATTACCTTGAGCTGCCAATCCAAACATTAAAGGTCGGGGCTCTTGGCACACACAACTGCCTGGGACTGGCTAAGGCAAAGGATGCGAGGTTCCTTTTGGCTTCGACAAGCGAAGTATACGGCGACCCCCAAGTTAATCCGCAGCCGGAGTCGTATTGGGGAAACGTCAATCCGATTGGGCCAAGGGGAGTATACGATGAAGCAAAACGATTTGCGGAAGCCATCACCATGGCCTATAACCGATACCACAACCTCGATACAAGGATCGTTAGGATATTTAATACATATGGCCCCCGGATGCGTGCCCATGACGGAAGAGTAGTACCTGCGTTCATCTGTGAGGCACTGGACGGAAAACCGATCACAGTATTTGGAGACGGAAGCCAGACGAGAAGCTTTTGCTATGTCTCTGATTTGATAGATGGCATCTACAAATTGCTTTTATCAGATGAAACCGAACCAGTGAACATCGGAAATCCCTCCGAGATGACAATTAAGGCCTTCGCAGAAAAAATCATAAAGCTAACCGGATCAAAAAGTACATTAACCTTCGAAACATTGCCCACAGATGATCCAAAGGTCCGAAGACCAGACATAAGCAAAGCCAGAGAGGTGCTCTCCTGGGAGCCTAAAATCGAATTGGAAGAAGGGCTTGGAAAAACGATCGAGTGGTTCAAGAAAAACAGATAGTTACCTACATTCTATGGTTTTTAGATGTTGGTATAGGGCGGTTGTAAGAGCTTCTATATCTCCTTCAGTATCTGGACCGATTTTATCCGTTATATTTATACTGGGGGATTTTTTAGGGTTGACCGGCGGAAGTTTACATCGAAGCTTCCTACCTGTGGACTCTTTCAAAGTCTATCTTCAATCCTTCCCTGACCAAAAGAGCTCCCCCAACCACAATATAGCTCCAGTAAGAAAATAGTCGTTCAATGAATATCGCTGGAATTGCTATCTCTGGGGGAACAGCTATGAGACTGTAAAGGCCAACGGATGATGCCTCGAATGCCCCGAGTCCCCCAGGTAACTGGCTTAAAATCCCCAGTAGATAGGATGCGCTCGTAATTGCTGCAACCGCAAAATAGCTCACATCAACAGAGAACATCTGAAATAGGAGCCAGACGCGAAGAAAATCCGCACCCCAAAGCAAAGTGTTGTAGAAGAGCGAAAGACCTAGGATTTTTTTGTTCACGACGACTTTGCGAAATGATTCGAAATACTCTCTTATCAAAGATGAAAAATTCAATTTGATTAGGTTTTCGAGTTTTCCAAGTATTGAAAAAAAGATCCCTTGAAGGCGGCTAGACAACAAAAAAGCGAAGGAGGAAAACAGTAATCCAAAGAATATACCCCCCAAAATCAAGAGCTGATTAATTGGAAAGCTGCTTCCGACACCCACAAACAAAAAAAGTCCAGATGCAGCAACAGCGATGAGAAATACCAGATCGATTATCCGCTCGGCTGCAGTAGCAGTCAATGCCTGATTCGTGCTTATCGAAAGTTTCTTTTTGAAGATAACTGCGCGCCCAAGCTCTCCGATAGGCCTAGATGGTGTGATGAATGCGACCGGAATTCCAAGGTAGTATGTGTAAAAGACCCTCCAAAAAGGTTTATGCACGTCAAGCCTTCGAAAATACACTTGGATCTTACATACCTCAAGATAAAACTCTAAGAATGTCAGGGCGGCCAAAACGGGGATGTAATGTGGCTTGATCTGTGAGAAACCGTGGATGAGGCTGTCGATCCCTACCGCATCAAGCATGAGGGCAAAGATTGCAAGTGATGCAAAAAAGAAAATTATATGCCTTTTCTTCATCTTCTTAGATTAGGATCCCTCGTAGAAAATCCCGGTAGACAACCAGGAAGCTCGTAGTAATCCATAAAAACAGAGCGACCATCATCTGCCTGTCGCCGAAGATGTAATGGGTGTTTCTTGCGATTATGTGACCTGAAAAGATGAAATACATGTAGCGAAAGAGTATGAAGCTTGCAAAGGGGATAGTTAAAAGCATATAGGGCTCATCGAGGTAAGCAAAGAAAGTGTAGAATGTATAGGAGAAAAGGAGCGTGGCCATGACTACGACAACGTATAGGTTGAGAAGCTCTACATTGTAGATCTTGAATGTTTTTCTGGAATCACCCGCGCTTTCCCCAAGAAGCAACAGTTCCGACCGTCTTTTCCCAAGGGCTAAAAACAGGGCCATAAAGAAAACGGAGATGATGAGCCAAGGAGTTACAGGAACATCAATCAAAACGGCGCCGGAAATAGATCTTAGTAGATAGTTTACTGCTATGACATGCACGTCTATTATTGCCTTGTTTTTCAGATAGAGGGTATAGGCTAGAGTGGAAAGGAAGAGCGCGATAGGAAAGATAACAAATTTTGGGGAAAGCATGAAACCAAGGACTAATGCAAAGGCCAAAATAACAACCGCGGTGATAGCTGCTCCACGGATGGATACAACTCCTGCAGCAATGGGGCGGTTTTTCTTTTCAGGATGCTCCTTATCTTTCTCTCTATCCATAATGTCATTTAGGATGTAGGTTGCAGAAGAAGTCAAGCAGAGAATGAAAAACCCAGCCACAGTTCTAAAAAATAGATCGGGATAGAGGAACTTCGCGGAGAAAAATAAGGCGAGGAAAATGACTGTGTTTTTATACCATTGTTCGGCCCTTATCAGCCGCAAAATTCGAGGCATAGGCTAGTATTTGCATGGCTACTTTAATAACTCTTGGAAGACAAATACTTACCGATGAGCCTGTACCTTGTCAGCGGTGGATTGGGATTTATTGGAAGCAACATTGTCCACAGATTGCTTGATGACGGAAAGGAAGTTCGCGTAATAGACAATCTTGCAACTGGAAGAAAATCGAATATCGCCTCGGTCATCGAAGAATTTGAATTATTGGAGGGGGATATCAGGGATTACTCCGCAGTGGAGAGATCGATGGAAAGCGTTGATTATGTGTTGCATCAGGCGGCGCTTCCATCCGTAGCACGCTCGATAATAAACCCATACGAAAGCAATGAAGTAAATGTTTTAGGGACCCTTAACCTCCTAAAAGCCGCCCATGAAGCAGATATCAAACAATTTGTCTATGCCTCTTCTTCCTCGGTGTACGGGGATACTCCAACGCTGCCAAAGGTGGAAAATATGCCTGTTAATCCTAAGTCGTTTTATTCCGTCTCAAAATATGCAGCCGAACAGCAATGCATCATCTATAATCAGATAAATGGACTGAATACCGTGTGCCTTAGATACTTCAATGTTTATGGGCCAAGACAAGACCCAAGTTCGCAGTATGCGGCAGTTATACCGAAATTCATCACTTCAATCGCGAAAGATGAGTCACCCACAGTATTCGGGGACGGAACCCAATCGCGAGACTTCACCTTTATAGAGGATGCTGTTTTAGCAAATCTGAAAGCAGCCAAATCATCTAAGGGAGTGGGAGAAGTATGTAATATCGCAGTCGGACAAAGGAGGACAGTAAATGAGCTGATTGGATTAGTAAACGAATTACTCGAAAAAAACATAGATGCAGAATATGCCAAACCAAGACCAGGCGATGTAAAACATTCTCACGCCGACATCTCAAAAGCCCAAAGACTCCTGGGATACAAACCTGAGCACGATTTGAAAAAAGGGTTGGAAAAAACAGTAGAATGGTTTCGGGATTCGAAGTTTCAATAGGCGTATGCGCCTTCAACGAGGGGAAAAACATCTCAAAACTTCTTGAGGCATTACTCAATCAGAAACTCGATAAAGCGAAGATAAATGAGATAATTGTTTTGTCTTCCGGATCAACAGACCAAACAGACGAGATCGTGAAGGTTTATGAAAAAAAAGACGGAAGAATCAGGCTGGTATCTCAACCTATGAAGGAGGGTAAAGCTTCGGCTGTGAACTTGTTCATCAAGGAGTCTAAATCAGACATACTCATTTTAGAAAGCGGGGATACAGTCCCAGACGAAAATACCGTGGAAGAACTTGTCACACCTTTAATAGACGAGGAAGTCGCCATGGTTGGAGGCCATCCAGTCCCAACAAACCCAAAAAACTCATTCATCGGTTACTGTGTCTATTTGGTCTGGGAACTCCACCATCGCTTATCTCTCATCCATCCCAAGGCCGGAGAGATGGTGGCTTTCCGAAAAGTGATAAGACAGATTCCCAAGGAGACGACAACAGACGAGGCATGGATTGAATCCCTGGTCGTTGGACAGGGCTTCCAGCTTGCTTATGCGCCAAATGCTATCATCAAAATGCATGGTCCAGAAACAATAAGGGACCTTGTCAGGCAAAGGAGAAGAATATTTGTGGGTCATCTTCATCTAAGGGAGAAACGAGGATACGCCCCCCTAACTATGAGTACGGGACACGTCCTAAAGGCGATTTCTTCCATTGCCTTGGAGAATCCGCTGAGGATACCTTACATCATGGGCGCGGTAGTCTTGGAGGCATATTCAAGGTTGGCAGCCCTCTGGCTCTTTCACGTGAAAGGATGCAACCCATACAACTGGGAAGTATGCGTGACAACAAAGAAGGTGTGAGAAAACATGCTTAAGTTAGCCTCAAAGATACCCTTCTACTGGGGTTTTCGTTACTTAGGCTTCCCCCGGATACTTCCAGTCAACCTGACGTTTTCTGTGACAGGACACTGTAACAGCAGATGTCAAACCTGTAAAATCTGGGAGATGCAAAAATCTCAAGGTGATGATTTGTCAGTCAACGAATATGAAAAAATATTTCAGAGCCTCGGCACAACGCCCTACTGGGTGACGCTCTCGGGGGGTGAACCGTTTCTAAGAAAGGATTTGGATAAAATTTGTGCTATCCTTGCGAAGATTTGCCGTCCGAGCATCATTAACATTCCGACTAACGGTCTTCTATCCGCTGTAATCCCAAATAAAGTAGAGGAGATACTTGATTCAGTAGGATCGAAGACGAAACTCGTCATCAATTTGTCGCTTGATGGCATAGGAGAGAAACACGACGAAATCAGAGGGGTTAAAGGCAACTTTGAAAAATCGATCGAAACCTACAACGAACTGAGAAAAATAAAAAATCTGCAATTCACATTGGGGGTGCACACAGTCATATCGAAATTCAACGTCACAGAAATCCCAGAAATCTACAATTATGTGGAAGACAGCCTCAAACCAGACCAATACATCACAGAGATTGCTGAGCAGCGAGTTGAGCTAGGAACCCTCGATGAAAATTTGAGCCCCAGCATCAACGATTATACCAAAGCCGTCGACTTCCTTTGCTCTAAAATCAAAAAGAAAAAATTCACTGGATTGGCGAAGGTGACGGAAGCCTTCCGCTTAGAGTACTATGAAATGGTCAAGTGGATGCTCAGAGAGCAACGCAGACCTATACCCTGCTATGCAGGTTTCGCCAGCGGCCAAGTCAGTTCAGATGGGGAGGTATGGGGTTGTTGCATTAAAGCGGAGTCGATGGGTAATCTCCGGGAAGCGGACTACGACTTTAAAAAAATCTGGTTCTCCAAAAAAGGCAACGAAATCCGAAGTCACGTACGCCACGACGGCTGCTTTTGTCCGCTGGCAAACGCATCCTACACGAATATGCTGCTTCACCCGCCGACACTCGCCAAGGTGAGTTGGAGGTTTTTAGTAGGCTAATCATGGACCGAGTGAATCTCATGCAGGAATACTTCTGCACTCTTGACGAAGGCATGGGCACAGCCTATGAAAGGTATGCATTGAACAGGTTCCTAAACGACTTGATCGAACGCTACAAAATCGAAAAGGTAGTGGAAGTTCCTGCCAACGGAGTCATGGGTGTCCCGGGTTTGAAAAGCATGATCTTTGCGATGGCAGGCTGCGAGGTGACGCTCGTAAATCCAAGCGAAGGGGCGATAGAGGACATGAAGACGCTTTGGGATGCCTTGGACTTGAAGGCAGACTTTGTTGTCGCAGACTACTATGACACAGGGCTTCCGGCAAACCACGCCGACCTGGTCTGGAACTTTTGCGTCTACGAACGCTTTGAGGATTCCGCTAAAGTCGTCGCCGAGATGGCGAGGATAAGTAAAAAATACGTATTGATCGAGATCCAAAACATCCTGAATTTCGGGATGCCGCTGCACAAAGCTTACCACAAATTGAGGGGAGAATCCTGGGATCACGGCACAGTCGAAAAGATGCGCTATTCCGATGTCGTATCTGACATGGACAAAGCCAACTTGGACGCAATCGAAATCGGTGCGACAGACATGCCTCCTTGGCCGGATATTAATATCAGATTAAAGGATGTCGGCAAAGATAGTTACGGGCTAGACAAAGACGACCCCGCCTGCCATCTGCGGCCCGCAGCAGTAACGAAGCCACTCGACCAAGTGATAGCAGGCTGGGAGAGGATAAAACAAAAACCCGAGCTACCGGATTGGATGACACTCCTAAAACTCTGGTACCTCCTAGTCGAAACTCCAATGCCCACAAAAATCAAACTCCTACTCGCACACCACCCATACGTCATCGGGAAAAAACGGGAAGAAAAAAAAGATGCCGGCCTACGTCTCAAAGACAAATTCCTACCAGGAAGATGATCTAGTAATGGAACTGGAGAAAGCTCTCGATGAGCTTGGCTTCGTTTTTACTGGGAAGAAGACTGCTTTCCTTAAACCAAACATCGTCGTTCCCGCTAAACCTGACTCTGTTGCGATCACTAATCCTGCTGTTGCGAAGGCTGTCATTGAGGTCCTCAGAAAAAACGGGATAGAAGACATCACAATCGGTGAAGGAGTCGGTGTAGGACAAAATGCAAAATTAGCCTTTCAGGAGAGCGGATATAAAAAGTTGGCCGAGGAGTTAGGTGTGAAGTTGGTTGATCTAGATTCCGAGGAGAGGACGAAAGTTGACTGGAAATTCGGGAAATTGAAGCTCCCAAAGATCGCACTCGAATCCGACCTTTACGTCAACCTCGCAAAGATGAAGACCCACGGCCAAAGCCAGGTGACGCTGGCGCTGAAAAACCAAAAGGGTCTGCTATTGCCACAGGACAAGAAAAACTTCCACGTCAAATGGGGGCTCCACGAACCTATCGCAGAATTAGCGAAGATTATAGCACCAGATATCAGTATCGTAGACGGCATCGAGGCAATGGAAGGGGAAGGTCCGATAAATGGAAAAAAGAAAAAAGCGGGAGTGCTAGTGATCGGAGACAATCTTGTGGAAGTAGATTCTGTATCCTCGCAGATAATGGAGATCTCACCCTATGAAGTAGACCACATCAAAGGAGCCGCCGAGCTGGGGCTCGGAAGCCTCCAACCTAAGGTGCTGGGTACGCCAGTCGACGCAGCAAAAACTACATTCATCCCCGCAAACCAGGAATTCGGCCACGTCCTCGGAATCTACAGCTTCCGAAATCCCTACGCCTGCAGCATGTGCATCCAGAACTTTTCCGCTGCGATGAAGATGGCAGTGACCAATCCCAGGTATTGGTTGAAGGTTCCAAAGCTCGGCTACTACGCAGTGCTCGGAAGACTCAACCTCGTTCAGGGAAAAAAGACATGCATTCCAAACGTGAAAGGGAGAATGCTTTGCATGGGACAATGCACAAAAGAACTCGCAGAAAAAAAAGGATTCACCCACGTACCCGGCTGCCCTCCTAAGCCAGAAGACATAATAAAGGCGATTTAAGCCTGTTTTGCCATTCTACTATGATTTTTATGTTTTGCCTGCCGGATAAGTAATATAAGGGGGATTAATTCATGAAGAAACTGAACTTCAACCAATACATATCTATCGGATTGGCTGCTGTCTTTATCATCATTATCGCTCAGCTCATGTTTTTGCCGATTGCGGGAATGGATTTCATGGGGCTTTCAATCAATTCTCCAGGAGACGGTATCGTATTGCTTTTCGCGATTTTGGGTGCATTTCTTCTGGTTCAGGCGTATTCCAGTAAAGAAACCAGGAATTCTCTTTGATAAATGCTATTTTATCAGTGACTCGACGTAGGCGATTATCTGTTTTGAGCCGATCTTTGATTTTCCCATCTGCCTTATACCGAAGGTATAGGGAACTTCTTCTATCTTCGTGAAAGGGGGAAGCACTTTGAGTAGGTCGAATAGGATCTTGTATCCTTTTTCGACGAATGCGCCTGGATTTGACCTGACGGCTTCACGTACAAATTCTAGGTCGGCTGCGAAAAAGCCGCTCATGATGTCTGAGCACGTGGGCCTATCACGGAATCTGAGCACCTGCTCTCCGAGTTTAACAGCGATTATCGACATCAACCGCCTTTTTAGCGCCCAATCAACAGCGACCCGGGTTCTCACAGCAACAACGATCTTCCGTCCTTCGCGGAGCTTTTTGACCAAAACCTTTATCCGCTCAGGTGGGTGCTGCAGGTCGCCGTCTAAGACAACGAAGAAGGGCGTATCTATCTTTCCGATGGCATCGAGAACGCTTGCAGTCAATCCGTGAACCGGTTTATCTGTTCGGTCGATAAGAGACAACGAAGGATTGTTGCCCTCCATCTTTTTTATGATCTTTTGCGTGTCGTCGGTTGACCCGTCGTCTGCGATGACGACCTTGATCTTTGGGTAGAGATTAAAGAGGGTGGCAAGTAGTTCAGTGACGTTTTTTGCTTCGTTCAGTGTAGGGACAATAACTGTGACGTCTTCGTAGCCCACATTCATGGGATTCAATTAGGAAGTGTGCTTTAATAACTTTTAATGGGAAAATAATCCCCTTACCATGAAAGTTATGGTCACAGGGGGAGCAGGTTTCATCGGCTCAAACACAGTGGATTTATTCGTCAAAGAAGGATTTGATGTTTCAGTAGTTGATGACCTATCGACTGGCTATGAAGTTAACCTCAACGAAAAAGCTTCTTTTTACAAAGCGGATATCAGGAATAAAGACCTGGAGGAGGTGTTCAAGGCTGAAAGACCGGATTTTGTGGTGCATAAAGCAGCCCACATCCTTGTTCGGAAGTCGGTGAAGAATCCAGCATTCGATGCCGAAGTAAACGTTCTAGGCTCGCTGAACCTCTTGGATTTGTGCAGGAAGTATGATGTGAAAAAAATCATATATGCTTCGAGCGGCGGTGCCTGCTATGGCTCTCCCAAATATCTGCCGGCAGACGAAAAACACGAGATCAATCCTCTCAGCCCATATGGAATCTCAAAGCACACGGTAGAGCACTATCTCTGGCTTTACGAAAAAGTGTATGGCTTGGATTATGTGACCCTTCGCTTGGGAAACGTGTACGGCCCCAGACAGGATCCAGCTTGCGAAGCGGGCGTTATTGCAATATTTCTTGGGAAATTCCTCGCAAAAGTTACGCCAAAGATAAACGGTGACGGCGAACAGACAAGAGATTACGTCTACGTCGAAGACGTCTGCGAAGCCAACCTGCTCTCAATCAAAAAGAGTACAACATCAAGGATTTTCAACATCGGGACAGGTGTGCCAACAAGCGTAAACGAGATAACGACACTTCTACAGAAACTCATCCCCACCGATATTCAACCCACCCACGGCCCAGCCATCGCAGGCGAAGTGAGAGACATCCACCTCGACGTGTCATTGGCGAAAAAGGAATTGGGCTGGAAGCCGAAAACCATACTCGAAGAAGGGATGAAAAAGACGGTAGAGTGGACGAAGGAAAATCAATGATCCTATTTCCCAGTATAATAGTATTCTCCTTTCTGTTTTTGTTCCCGGTCTTTTATTGAATCAGGTTTGTTCGCACGGGGCCTTCCAGTATCTGGGTCTCGCCTGAAGGTTGTATCCATCTGTACAAGGAACTGATTCATTCCCTTGCGCAAATCGACTGGGCTGCCTGCTTTCCCGCTCTTTCCCGGTTCTCCCTCGAAGACCATCAATTTGTCTGAGAGATAGTCAATCAAAAGTATGTCGTGGTCTACTACGAGCAAGCTAGTCTTTTTTTCAGATACAAACCTCCTGAGATACTTTGCCAGGGCAAGGCGTTCTTCGACGTCTAGGTAAGCTGAAGGCTCGTCTAAAAGGTATACGTCGGCTTTTTTCGAAAGGCAGTCTGCGACGGCCACCCTCTGAAGCTCGCCTCCTGATAGTTCGCGGACGAAGCGGTCCATTAGGGGAGCCAATCTGAAGGTCTGGACAAGTTCGGCCTTTAATCCCAGTGTCGCCACCTTAGTCCTGCCTGGTTGAATGTATTGGGGCTTGTAGCTGACCTTGATTTTTTCAGTAAGTTTCGTGTTATCTGGCTCCTCCACGCCTGCAAGCAATTTGATGAACGTCGTCTTTCCGCTTGCATTGGGGCCGATCACCCCCTTAACCTCAGGCTGAACAAGGCTTCCAGCCGCCACTTCAAGATGAAAAGACCCATAGTCTTTCACAAGATCAGGATAAGATACGACTTTACCTCTGGATTTGCCTGAGCTCGGGGGCGCAACGTGGAATTTTATCTCATCTCGGAAACGCATGTTTTCAGTTTTCAAAAAACCCCCAAGATACTCGTTTATTCCGACTCGAACACCCTTGATCGAAGAGACAATCCCATAGGCCCCTGGAACCCCAAAGAGCACATGTATATGGTCGCTCAGATAATCTGTGACGACGAGGTCGTGTTCGACCACGAAAACAATCTTGTCTTTAAGGTTTCTGACGACTTGGGCGACATTCAACCTCTCCCGTACGTCCAGATAACTAGACGGTTCGTCCAGGAGATATATATCAGCGTCTTTTGAGAGAGCAGCGCAAATCGCCATTCTCTGAAGCTCGCCGCCTGAGAGCTCAGTCACCTTTTTTTCCAGAGCATCCCCTAAATCCAACTTTAGGAAAAGTTCATCAAGGGTGCCGTTTTCGTCTCCCCTCCTAAGAACCCTGTCAGTTCGCCCCTTCACGTGTTTAGGTATTGCATCAACATACTGTGGCTTATAAGATGCCTTGACTTCGCCTCCAAAAAGTTTTTTGAAGTGCCCCTGAATCTCATGGCCCCGGAACCGATCAAGGATCTCTTGTTCGGTAACATCCCCCCCTCCTAGATTTGGAGTAATCTCACCTGATAAAATTTTTAGGATGGTAGTCTTTCCGATGCCATTTGCCCCGACTATACCAACAACCCCCTGCCGCGGGGTAGGAAGATTGTAGAGCCGAAATCCATTTACCCCATATTGATGAACCGGCTCCCCCGCCTCTTCCGGCACGTTAACGATGATAATGGCATCATAAGGGCACTTTTTCGGGCAAATCCCGCAGCCAGTGCACAGAGCCTCGGCTATCTCAGGTTTACCAATGTCTTCGTTAACGACAATGGTCTCTGAGCCGGTCCGAACCATGGGACAAATCCTCATACAAAGGAAATTGCAGTCCTTAGGCTTGCAGCGATCCTGGTCTAATACGGCAATTCTCATCTTAGAGAGTTTTGAGAAGGGGGATTAATTCTTCAAGGTTAAATATAACTGCATCCGGTTTAATTTGTTGATTCATCAGGTAAGGCTTATCTTTTCTATCGATTAAAACAGCCTTCAACCCTGCATTCTTAGCCCCCTCCACGTCCAAGGTGTAGCTGTCTCCAACGAACACCGCATCCCC
>JBDREA010000016.1:0-2342 GCA_043820265.1 Candidatus Altarchaeota archaeon
CTACAAAAGATTAAATAATTTTTCTCATTCCATCCTTAAATTCTCTTTCATCGGGAATCCTATTTTCTCAACCACTTACCACTCGGTATGAATTTTTGAAAAGTGATAAAATTATCGTCGTTTTCGTTTCATTTGGGTCACAAAAAATGAGGGGTGATATTGATTTACGTGAGGACTATCCCTTTAGGGGTAGTTCATTGACACAATAAGGAGTTAACTTTGGCCCTCACAAAAGCAGACATTACAGAAAGCATATACCGACAAGGTGGATTGTCGAAAGACGAGTCCGCCGACCTGCTCGAATCTCTCCTTGAACTTATGAAATCAACCCTTGCATCCGGTGAGGATATCCTCATAAGCGGTTTCGGAAAATTCTGCGTCAAAGAAAAGAGGGAACGAAGAGGGCGCAACCCCCAGACAGGAAACGCCCTTATCCTTAGCCCAAGACGAATCGTCTCCTTCAAATCTTCCAACACCCTAAAAAACAAAATCAATGGAAAAGGATAAAAGCATTCCTAAGTCCATTATTACTGGTGATCGAATACGTAACTTATTAATAAATCAGACTTTTGGCAAGTACCAGAAAAAATCTTCAACACCTTTTTTCGATTCAGCCATTTGGGTATCATGCAATGCGACCAAATTTCCAACTACGTTTGGCAGTTTTAATCAGCCCTTGCAAAGGACTGTGGTATCAATTGCGCAATTCCCAGCTCAATACTTGACCACCTAATCCCAGAGGAATGCTTCTATTTTTTGGATCTTTATGATAGGGTCCAATATCAAGATTAGGCCTTGGCTCACTTGTTATAAATAACATTCCAATACTTCAATAATTTTAGAGCTATAACTTGATATAGGATTATGCGAAAATCCTTGAATCAAAATACCGTAAAGCTTTATGGCGCAGGAAGCTTGAAGGCGGTCCTTGGCGATGTGGCGGCTTCCTATGAAAAAACATATCAAACAAAAGTAACCACAAAATTCGGACCTAGCGGTCTCTTGAGAAAGGCCATTGACAAAGGTGAAAATCCTGATGTTTTCGCTTCTGCGGATATGGGCCACCCCGAAAAACTCGAATCTAGTGGATGGGGAAGTCCCGTTGTGTTGTTTGCTCGTAATCAGCTTTGTGCATTGGCTCAGGCCGATGTAAAGGTAACAACAGACAATCTTCTTGATGCCCTTATGGATAAGAATGTAAAGGTGGGAACCTCGACACCAGAAGCAGATCCAAGCGGAGGCTATGCCTGGGAACTTTTTAGAAAGGCAGATAAGATAAAGGAGGGGAGCTTTACGACGCTTTCCGGGAAGGCACTTAAGCTCACCGGTGGGCCAGATAGCGAGAAAGCCCCCGAAGGACGCAACCAATATGGATGGTTAATGGGTGAGAAGAAGGCTGACATCTTCCTTACATACTGTACCAATGCTATATTGGCTCAAAAAGAAGTGCAATCCCTTAAGATTATCAGGATATCTGAAGAGCTTTCTGTAGGAGCGGATTATGGCCTTTTGGTAAGGAATCGAGCGCCGAACGAGGCATGGCGGCTGGCCATGTATATTTTGTCGCCCGAGGGCCAAGAGATACTGAGGGCATATGGTTTTGAACCTACAGCGATTCCGAAATAAAAATGACAATGGGGTCGACCAGAAAAAAACATTCTCTTTATTCGGACAGGAGTACTACCGAAAAGCAGTTGAATAATACCCAAACTTTATCCCCTTCTCCTAAGGCGAGACGTCGGCAAGTCTCGGTTGTGACTATAGAACATAGCTCGGTCCCATCTGAAATGCGCACGACATATTCCGTCTTGATCTAAGCATGATTGACCACTTCGATAATACCCTTGAATCGGCTGTCAGCGCTGTATTCGGGCTCGTCATCCCTTTTCTGCAATATCACCCAGGAGGCTTTTGAGCCTGTCCAGGGAATTCATCCATGAAGTGATAAAGGAGTGCCTTTTGGTCGTTGAAGGTGTCGCCAAGGAGGGGAGAATCACGGTCTCGAACCAGTGCGCGACCGATCTTCCTCGAATCTCTGTGGACACCATGCGTATGAAGCAGGTTCTCATCAATCTCCTAATAATCACCAAGATGATGAAAAGCATGATCTTTCGAAGAAGATGGATACGGGCAACAAAAAATAGTCTAAAATGATATCTCTCGAATCCCGGTGTTGTCATCTGATACTACACAGGATCAATCTCTTTTGCGCTCAATGCAGCGTTGATGCCTGCGTCGCTTCCTCCGATAACGAACAAGTTTGTTATCCTGCTTTTCCCTCTTCAATATTTCCTGCTTTTAATATCATGGACACCGAGTCCTCCCGCAGAAAACTGATCCAC
>JBDREA010000017.1:0-2266 GCA_043820265.1 Candidatus Altarchaeota archaeon
AAGATAATCCTCGGAAGGTGGAACCTGAGAATCCCTGGCCCAGACCGATCACCAGCACTGTTTACGTAAAAAGTCACGTTTGGAATAGTGCATAGTCTGAGCTGCGGCAGGTAAAGGAGTCGCACCAGGGCGGGCTGAATAATCTATATGGATGTTCGGTGGAGATGTGTTGACCCGTGGTGGGGGGCTTGCCTTCACTTCCCGTAATCCAAGATGCTTAAGGATCTTTTTTATGACCTGATCATCATCTATATCAGGTTTTATTGAAGCTAAGGTAATAAAGTGTAAGATCAAATTTGATTATCAAATACGAGACCTTTGAAAAATGTTCAATTTTGTTCAAGTTTAAGGAAGGCGAAGATTTTAACCATAGGAATACATTGAGTATTTCGAGGATTAAAATCTGAGTCTGACGCAGAAATTGGGCAAAAGGGGACGTTTTGCAAAGGTCTCATACTTTCCTTAATACTATAACCACTTCTTTTTCATTTTTTTTAAATTGTTCGATTTCAAAATCAAAACGTTTGCGCAGCTCTATCAGAAGCTCGGCAAGCTCAATTTGTGTCCATGCATGAAAATGAACACGGTAGTCTAGTTTTGTAAGCTCTTCTACCCGTTTTTTCACGTCTTCTTCATCCTGAATATTTTCTCCAAATCTTGCAATTTCCTCATAATGTAATTTTTTTGACCATTCCGGTCCTTTCTCATAGTCAGTGATTAAATGTTCAATCGATGTTGTGGGCCTATCTTTATCAAAAATGAACCGTTTGTCAGGCACTGAAAGGTACACAATACCTCTTTTTTTGAGAACACGAAGCATATTTCTTATCGCACCAATGGGATCCATACAATGTTCTAGAAAGTGATTGGCGATAACAAAATCCTGGGAATTATCTTTAATTGTCTTTAGAGTTTCACCGTCATCGATAATATCCACATCGACTAAGAGACTTCCTTTTTTGGCAGGCCAAATTCTTGTAGCATCCTCTTTCGAAAACATATCTACATACTTGACTTTGACAGATCTAGGCACTTTCATAGGAGACTGCAAAGCGCCGATTTCTATTCCCTCGCCTACTAAATACTCCTTTGCAACCTGGACCCTTCCCATATATTGAAAAACTGCTACAGCTATGCTTTTTACAAAATTTTTTAAAACGATCACTGTTTGTTTGTTTGAATCGAGGTAGAACGGCCAGTTACCCGACCGCCCCTCACAGATCCCGGCGTGCGGTATTCCCGCACCGGGCTCTTCGGATCTGTTCACCTACGCACTGACAAGCTGTTCGATATTCCCCGCAGTGAGGTTTGCATGGTTGATCCAGCCTATCTTATCCGGGCCATGTTTCCTTTACGAGCTACACAGATCCGTCGCCCCCTTCCCCATGTGGTCGGCTCTCTCTACGAGCTGTAAGCCCTACGAGCCGGAAGCCCGCCTCAGAGTACTATGAGACGATCTGACTCCCTCACGCCCATCGGACTCTCTTCGCTTAGTTGAAAAGTCCTGCCTGATCAAACAGGAAACGCAAGGGTCTCCCCCCAAGTTCCTGACGCTTCTCTTTCTGCGTGCCATGCTCTCTGACCCCGACAGGCCCTCCAGGATCTCGCCGCCTTATCGATCCCTTCGTGTAGGCTTCCGACATCTTAAAATCGTCGCCACCTGCATATGCAATAACGAGGCTGTATTGCTTAAGGAGGGTGCGAACCTCCTTACGGCCCATAGAATTCCCTGTGTACGCTTCGTGTGGGTCGTTCGACGGTATGTCTATCCTTCCCAATCACGCAACACTCGGTACGGGGGGATGGCTAAACCTTACCCGATGGAGACTTGCACTCCATAAGAAGCGCCAAGCTTGCTTGGCGCACTAAGATGTTGCTTTTTATGGGAAGGACTGTAGAGAAATTCCCCTTGTGAGTCAAGGAAAAAAAACCACAACATATGTGATGTCAGGCTGGATTGCGGTTCTGAGGTTCCTCTGGAATATAGGTTGAAATATGACAGGGCCTTAAAGAACTGGAATTTATTGGAAATTGACTCTATTTGGGCCTAATTCGGACACACCACTCCCTTAGATCCTATGGCCGGTTTTGAAAAAATCATAAGGCATAAGCCTCAATTGGGTAACTCGGATCGCTGTAAAGATAATCCTCGGAAGGTGGAACCTGAGAATCCCTGGCCCAGACCGATCACCAGCACTGTTTACGTAAAAAGTCACGTTTGGAATAGTGCATAGTCTGAGCTGCGGCAGGTAAAGGAGTCGCACCA
>JBDREA010000018.1:0-14444 GCA_043820265.1 Candidatus Altarchaeota archaeon
AAACACGCGGCACACGACGCACAAAACTCAAACTCCACTTCCCAATAGAAAAATACAGTCATCGAAACAAAATCGAAAGCATCATCAGCGTTGTGAAACGCAAATACGGCAGCACAATCTACAGCCGAACCCACCGCACCAAGAAAAACGAACTACTACTCAAACTCATAAACTATAACCTACACAAAACAACAAAAATAGAAACCCTCATACAAGGGTTTCTACAAAGCCGAAACTTTATAAATTAGGAAGGGAAAGAGATTATAACGAAGGTAGGCAGTGAAGAATCGGTATGGTTGCTGATTCTCATCTTGGTTCACATCGAATTAAAATTTTTCATATGTGGTTGGGTTTTTTAGGTCAAGTTTCTCTTTACCTTTATCTCGCTTGTTTCTTCTGTGTGAAAAAATTCGGTTTATTCGCTTCGTTCAGCTACCGAATTTTTTTCACGCAGGTAAGCCGGTTATCCGAACCCTTAGGGGCCGGCTTACTTCGCGTGAAAACCAGCACACTTCCCAACTATTTTTATATATGTGGTTTCACATATTTATGTGATGATTTATGGCTAATATTACCTTATCTGTCCCGGACAAGATACACAAGGAGATGAAATCGCACTCAGAGATTCGCTGGAGCGAGGTGGCTAGAAGAGCAATCGTTGAGAGGCTGGAGACTCTAAAGATGGCTGAAAAACTGGCCTCTAAAAGCAAGCTGACAAAAAAAGACGTCGAGGAATTCAGCGCGAAACTCAAACGTCAGGCAACGAAAAGATTCATTTCATGATGAATGTCGTCATAGACTCGAACATCCTCTTTTCCGCCTTGATTCGAGACTCGCTGACGAGGATAATTATCATGGAATACGAAGGCTTCTTTATATTCCCTATGTACATATTTGAGGAACTCGAAAAACACAAGATAGAGCTCCAAAGGAAAAGCGGATTAACCGAAGCCGAATTCAACCAGCTACTCGGACTGCTCCTAAGCAAAGTCGTGATAGCCCCCAACGAACTCCTTAAAAAACATAGGAAAGAAGCGATTGAAACCGTAAAGGACATCGACCTCTACGACGCACCCTTCATCGCGTGCACCCTAGCCTACCCCAACAGCATACTCTGGACCGACGATAAAAAACTGAAGAAACTAAAAAACATCACTGCACTAAACACACAGGAGATTATCTGCCTCTTAGGCTAAGAATAGGTTACAAAACGCTCTAGGTTCTTCGTGTTTTGAAGGCGTAATGCGATACAGTGTTTGCTTAAAACTATTTTTCTCGAGCTGGATTTTTCCCTTTAAAAACACGAGGTTTTCCACCGGTCTACACGAGGAACGGCTCCGCCGTTCCTGTATCCAGGAAACCGAAGGTTTCCTAGGATTGACCGGTGGTAGTTTACATTAGATCAGGCTCGCAAGGTAGGGTAATGCTATGAATGTGCCTGCGCTTGATCCGATGTTTGCGAACGCTATGACGAGTATCGTTCTTGTGACCCTGTTTCCCCAGTAATCTTTTAGGGAGTTCATTTTGAGGAGGTTTTGAAAGTCCATTACCCGGGGCTTTCTGTACTTGAGTTCTACGAGTCCTGCGACCCATCCTGCTGCTATTGTGGGGTTAAGCGAAGTTATTGGTGCGGCAAAGAATGCCGCAAGGATTGTCAGGGGGTGGCCGAATGCGAGGGCTGCTCCGAGAGCGGAGAGCGTTCCGTTTATCAGAATCCAGTTTTTCAACATCTCATATGTCACGTCTGAACCGTGAAGCGTGAAGCCATAAATGATGATTGCGGTAAAAATCGCAGGTATTAGGTAGGCGATGATTTTTAGCTTGTTTTTTGTAACTGGGATTTCAGTCAGCCTCTCCGTTTCTTCAATCGTGTGCTCCCTTTTCAACTCCTCCACTACACCTTCGATATGGCCTGCTCCGAGCACCGCAACGATCTTTTTTTGCGGAAGAGTCCGAAGCTTTCCTGCGATGAACTGGTTTCTCTCGTCGACCAAGACCTCCTTGACCGACGGGATCTCCTTTGAGATCTCGTCCATCATCTCGTTTAAGATGTCTTTTTTCTTTAGCTGCTCGAGAAGTTCTTTGTCGATCTCCTCCCCTTCCGCCATTCCTATAAGGAAACCCCATCCGATCTTTAATTTCTCTGTGAGGCTCATCTTGGCGAGGGCCCGCTTGAGCGTAACTTTTACATCGCGGTCGACTAATGCGACGTCAATACCCTCTTTTCTTGCTGCGTTCACTGCAGCCATCATCTCGGATCCGGGTTTGACGCCGAAGTCTTCGCCTATCCTCCTTTGGATGTTTGAAAGCATTAGCTGGGTCAGAAAGAGGTGGGTTTGCCCCCGCTTTAGGATATCTGTTATCTCTGATTCATCCCATTTTCTCTTTTTATCTAGTGCCGCCATCCTTTGAGGACAAAGTTCCACTGCGACGGCTTCTGGCTTGATCTTTTTAATGGTTTCCTCAACCAGGTTGACACTCTCCTCCGAGACGTGGGCTGTCCCAATCAAGTAAAAGGTTTTTTCTCCTATCCCGACTTCGGTGACTTGATTTAGCATTTTAACAGTGGATACTCTTGGAAAACCGTCTATATAAGAGAGTCAAAGCCTGTCCATTTTTATACTGGTCTCCCCTAAGCACTTGAAATCGTTTTTCGTTTAATGTAAAATGGAATCGTGCATCGATCGAAAGTGCAAGGAATGCCAGTATAATGTCTTGGATCCCCAATCTGAGTTGGAGGTCTGCGTTCTGGCGTTCAACATCCCAAATCGTGATGGTAGGGGTTTGATGAGGGGTTTGCCCTTCGATAATACATAATTTCCTTTCTCAGGTGCCGCGGTACCAATCCAATCTACCTGCTGTCACGTTCTCGTACGCTGAAACGCAATGGGATAAACTGTCCAGGCATTCGTTGTGAAGGCTTTCCCAGGCATTCTGGTAGACCTTGAATTCCCCCACTTTTTTTTCGAGTTCAGTCAACCTCGTTTCCCTCTCGTTTAGTCTTTTGTTGATTTCTTCCTGTTCTGTTAGAAGCACATGATGCCTTCTTAGAAGTTCGTCCCTCTCCATTTCCAATGCCTCGGTTTTTTCCCTGAGGTCTTGGACTTCCGATCTCAGATAAAGAAGGTAGGCCCAAAGGATAGCGAACAGCAGAAAAACTGTGCCAACCCAGAAAATTTTCCCCCTTGCCATAAAATGCACCTGTAACTAATTCTTCTTTGTTGCTGTTAAAATACAATTTTTTGGGGTTATGTGTTTTTTTCATCTTAAACTTCCTATATTTATTACTGAGATGGTTTTCAAGCAAAGGAGACAACCTTATATCAGTCCGGAGCTGGCACAGGTTACTCCTGTCCTAAAGCAATTAATGCAACACAAAGAAACACAAGTCGACACAACTATAGCCGAAAGAAGCTTCGATATCATGATGAGAGGTTACTCCCTAGGAGATCCTCCAAGAAATGTGTTTTCTGATGAAATGGTCACAGATCTCTCCGATGCTGCTTCGATACGTCGTAGACTGGAGCGTAACTTCTATTTTCAGGAATACTCGAGGAGTCGAAGGAGAGAGCTAATCCGGACTGTGCAGAGTCTAAGCGACGTACCAGATTACGTGAAGGATGTTGTTCTACCACGTCACGGTTTCAATCAACAACTTGTAAATCTCTCGGTCTATGGAGGCTACCCTTACTTGCCTAAAGGAATGCCCACAAGAGATATCGACCTCATGGCAGTCCTCTCAGGGGGTGGAGTCTATCGATATACCCCTGCAGAAGATAATCCTCTTCCCCACGACCATCCTCTACAAAAGAAACTTGAAAGGAAGGTGAAAGGATTGGATGTCCTAGTCATAGGAGAAGACGATCTGGTACTTGGTCCTCCACAAGCTGGTTATCCAAAAGAACCCAGAATTGTGGACATGATTGTTGGTGGAGAGACCTGGCGAAACATCGTATTAAGAGGACGAGAATTCGCTGCGCGACACGATCCCCAATCGTCTTTAACCAAAGCGGCATATTTAACCTTTCGCAGCTTCCAGCGTCTCTATAAAATGTACATGCGACCTAAATGGCTCAAGGAAACTGAGTTCGAACGACATAAACTCGTCATCGGCATGTTGACCGAGGCAAACCTTTTGATTGATCAAATCCATCCGGAATTTAAAATAGACTTCGGCAGGCTTTTCCGAATGCCTAAAAAACTAGCAAGGGGGAGACTGAAACCAATAGAACTAGAAAGGCAGTTATTCGCTACAGCGGATAGGGTTTTTCAATTGGAGAAGATTGAAAAAAGGATCTAATTCTCCTTTATGATACTTAAAACGTCCTTGTCTGCGAGGACGTGGTCTAATCCTTTCCTCTGCCCTTTATGTTTTGCGCTTTTGCCCCAGATCTGGGCGTAGCGGAACTTCTTTTGGAAGGCTGAGTGGAGGCTTTTGCAGATGTCTGCGACTGATGAGCCCCTGGCTACTATCAACGGCTCCTCGTAGTCTGGTTTACCTCCCTGAGGCTTTAAGTAGACCCGGATGACGTCGAGTTTTTTGAAGATATCCTCTCTGAGTTCGTCTAAGCCAACGTTTTTGTCTGCAGAAATGGGGATGAACGGCTCTTTTATGACCTCCTTCAGATAATTCACGTAGTCTTCGTCTGCTGTATCAATCTTGTTCACACAAATGACCGCAGAAACATAAGATCGGTTAGCCATCAATACGTCGATGAACTGGTCGTCGTCGATGTCTTCGTGTAACGTCACCTCGGCGTTGTGTATGCCCTTAAGATTCAATATGCCTCTGACCGTTTCGACATCGATTTTTTTCAGCTCCACAGTCGACGTCAAAATCACACCTCCCCTGGAAGTCTTTCTTATCGATACCCGGGGTTTTCTCCCATTCAGCCGGATTCCCGCGTCAAATAGCTCCTTTTTTATTACTTCCAACTGCTGAGGCTGAAAGACGTCCAATAAAATCATTATAAGATTCGAGCCTCGGGCGATGGATAACACCTCTCGGCCCCGGCCCTTGCCCCTCGACGCCCCGCTTATGATGCCCGGGATATCGAGTATCTGGATATTCATCCCGCGGTACTCCATCATCCCGGGAAACACCTTCAAGGTCGTGAAATCGTATGCTGCGATAGGGGACTTTGCATTCGTCAGCCTGTTTAGAAGCGTGCTCTTACCAACAGAGGGAAATCCAATGAGCGCAACTGACGCCTGTCCCTCCCTTTTTACCGCGTACCTTGGCCCCTTCTTTCCTCCACTGCTCTTTTTTATGAGATCTTCTCTGAGCTCAGCCAGCTTAGCCTTCAATTTGCCGATGTGGTGCTGGCTCGCCTTATTGTATGAAGTATTCTTGATCTCCTCCTCTATGTCTGTAATTCGCTCTTCTGTGGTGGGCATTCTAAATACAGACTTATTTTCTCATAATTCCTTAAGTATAATGATGCAGCTCAACAAACAACCAGGTGGAGAGAGGCAACAACCTCTGAAGAGGATAACAATAGACTCTCCCCACAGTGGTGTCCTCTCTAACCAGCTAAAGTCAACAGGGGGAGACCTATCCAAATATCCACATGTCGTAAGGGAATTGAAGTTTTTACAGGAGGTAGGTTCATCTGAACTCGGATTTCTATGGAAAAACATTGTGGATGCTGAGAATGGAGTCGTTCAGCCGCAAACCAATTACCTTTTCAGTTACTTAGTGGAGGATGGTGATAAATATTCTGGTCTTCAATTCTATTATTCCCCAGAGCAGAATGCGCTTTTAATGGGTACTGCTTCGGGCAAGTCTCTCTCCTTTCCTGTTGTTGGTACTGGAGTCGGGAAGAGTCTCCGTGAGGTTATGGTAAGCGGGCAGAGGGGGGGAGAAGTTCAAAGGCGATCTAGGTGGGGGATTTCGTTTTCTCTTCATCGGAGGAAGGTACCCGCGGATGTTGTTAATCCGTCAGAACCTAGGCGGATCGAAGATTTCCTCGTGGACGAGATAAGCAAGATAGATCATGTTAAGGACGCATTCAAAGGATACTCCGATGAGCAGCGAAGGAAAGCGATAGGTGAAGTTGTAGCTCTTGGATTCAATCGGGGGCTTGAGGCATTTGGTTGGTTTGTCGACACCTCACTCGCTTTTGGTGATTTACAATCCAGAGGATCCAGCTTGGGAGGATTTTCATACGGAACAGCAGGCAGCGTGAGTATTCTCGACCTTCAACAAACAATCATTCGAGGAAAAGGGGGGGAAATCGAGAAAGTCACCAATTCAGCGATACCTGGCCATGACTTTCGTATGTATGAAATATACGGGTCAAATGCTTTGCGTCTAATACATCATAGTCATCCCAGCGCCATTGGATCCCTTGAACAATCCGCTGGCGACATGGCATCTTTTGCAAACGAATCAGCCCATACTGCAAATACGCTGTCACTTATCGACAATAACACCATGAAGGGACGCATGTATTTTCTTAAAGACGAAAACGACCGGCACTTATTCCAAAGACCCTTACCTGAACTCGAACAAGAAAAGGAGGAACTCAGAAAAAAATTCGGGCACGTAGAATACCTGCTCAAAAGGAACCCAACAACGGGAGAGATTAGGGTGGAAGGACTACCAGACCCGGAAAAAAATTAAATCAGCCACACGAATATCCTCTTCGATGTCTGCGATTCGCTCCTCGGTAGTGGGCATGGTAGAAGATAAAATGGGAAAAAGAAAAGATAAACGGAATATTCTTGAAAGAACTACTTCTTTCGCCTCTCCCGCCACCCGGGCGCCGCTTTGTCGAGGAAGGGGGACAATTTAAGGGGAATCACCTAATTCGTTCTATGGCGTCTGCTTTGAGATCTAGTTTGTCGACTGCTACTTCGATTTTTTTTGCTGTAAGGTTTATTTCGATCTTTGTGTTGCTGCTTTTTTCCTATTGTTTTTGGATTCTTCTTGATGGATTCGTTCTTAGAGGTTTTTTGGCTTTGATTCCGGCTCTCTTTGCAGCCCAGCTTTTCTTGAACGATATCCTTGAGTCCTACTTGACGTTCCAGCTTAATCGCAGATCGAAGTGGTTCACCTTGATGATCGCGCCTGGAACCATCCTACACGAACTGTGCCATCTATTTGCGGCGGTGGTGACTGGGTGCAGGATACTTGATGTCTCTCTTTTTCGAAGAAATCCGAAGACCAATGTCCTAGGATATGTGTCTTACAGCCAGCGCAAGGATAAGTGGACTGTGTTTCGAGATTTGTTTATCGGGTTTGCTCCATTCTTTGGCTGTGGGCTGATGCTTTTAGTGATCTTCGGAGTGATCGAAGAATACACTTCCCTTGACTTGGTCAAAGCCCCTGAGCTGGATCTGGATTTCAAAAGCCTCTCGGAACTGGCAGTATTCTTCAAAGATATTACGGGTTCTTTTCTCGCCCAATTCGCGCTCTTGACTGTCTACCCTCTGCTTTGGATTCTACTGTATCTTGAGCTCTGCTTCAGTCTTGGCTCCGCTCCTTCAAGCCAAGACTTCAAGGGAGTTGTGCACTCCATCTTCTGGCATCCTATCTCGGGGTTCTTCCTTCTTGCATTGTTTGGCGGATTTTTTTATCTAGTGGAAAATCCAGGCGTGTTCGGCATTTACGAAAGCGTTTTTTTAAGAGCTGTCACACAACTTTTTTCAGTTATAATCCTCATCCTTGTGGCATCTGTTGTGATGTTGATACTTTCCATCCCACTTATCTATTTCGTCCCTGAGCTCGCAGAAATCAGAGGTGTAACCAAATACATTCCCCCCATAATATTTCTTGTAATCTACTATACAATAAACAATCCTATTTATGCTGCGGGAGGATTCATCATAAGCTTTGTGGTAGTTAAATATCCCGGATTCTATCTGGAACCGAAAACAAAAAGGAAAAAATAAATCTATCTCAAAGACCGTGCAAATTAAGGTCGAGTAACAGCTTAATCTTTACTAATTCTTCCTTTTCCACCCGGTATCCATTGCTGGATTTCTTGGGGGGGGATTTTTTTTATTGTTTCTAAAAGTTCCTTTTTGGATTTTTTTATGAAGGCAACTCTGATTTCTTTGGCTAGTTGTCCGGATTTTACGTTTCCCGGCTCGATGACGACGTGGGCATCCGTGTTCTTTTTGATCGAGGAGATGGGTCCTCCGAGAACAATTGGAAGTGCTCTTTCATCAAATTTTATTCCAATGGCAACCTTCAGAGGCGTCCTTCTAAAAAAATTCTTTTTGCCCCTAATCATGAAGGCTCCTTTCGTCAGGTACTCTCCGGACGGTGCAGATTTTGAGACCTGTTCAGGCGTCACCCAATATGCATCTGCTGCTCCCATACCGGAGGGCCAGGCTTTGCTGTAGCTTACCGCACCTTGAGCTGCTTCGGTCAATGTTGATTCAGGGACCTCTACACCTTTTGGATTTTTTATAGCAAAGAATGGAGCTCCTTGGATTTCTGCGTGAAAGACTGTGTCGCTCGGATCAATGTGTTTTTTCACAAGTATTTCGTTTGATGTCGCATCTTTTCCCCCAACGACAAGAAAACCGTCACTGCTGTGAAACCACCTAAACTTTTCGAACCACTCTGTCTTTCGGATTTCCTTTCTCTTCAGTCCTGGTTCCGTTTTTTCTTCGAGGATCTTCTCTTGTTTTTTCTCTAAAGCACTGATCTTTCTCTTCGTATCCTCCAACGCCTTCCTGGCTCCAGCTACCTTGCGCCGCGACTTCTTCGCCTTAGAATAATATTCCTGGGCGTTCTCTGAAACCGACTTGCGCAAATCCAAAACGACTTCCATTGGATTAAATAATGAATACAAAAAGAAAAAGGAACGGGGAAGAAAAAAAAGGAAGCTGTGGGGGATTATTTCAGTGGAGCAGTGAATCCATCGATTCTAACTCTTCCACCAAATTTTTCAATGATACCACTACTACCCAATTCAGCGGTCAATTTTTTCAAGGAAAATTCCGGATTTCTGGGATCGCCAATAGGCACTATTAGAAATTGTCTTGGCGCTTCTGGTGTGATCAACTTTCCAAAGCCATGATTTCCGGTTGCAATCGATACGCTGATATCTGCTTCTTGAGCAGCGTAATCTGGGGGCAGGATCCTTCGGCTCACAACGAATCCTGGCGGAAATCCTTCTGGTCGCTTTGAATTATCAAATTGCCCTGTTCCATCGAAGTATGCGATTCTTGCGATGTGTCCCTCTTTGGGTCTTGTCATCTCATCGGCTTTGATGTGGCCTCCATACTTTTTTCCTGCTTGATTTGCTATCGTCTTAGCCCAAATGATCCCATATTCGTCTGCGGTTGTAACCTGGTACTGTAATTTTAGCCGATCCCTCTCTTCAGCACCTAACTCTTGGTAGGCAAGAGCGGCAGCCCCGCATCCTTCGTGGCTGTAGATCACATCGATTTTTGCGGCCTGAATTATTTTAACCGCTTCATCTCGTTTTAGGAGGATTAAGCTTCCAGCTCCGTGTATTCCCCCCTCAGTTCCTTCGTCGATACAGCGCATTCCCCTATCCCCGAGGACAAAGGCTTTATCGAGATTTACAGCCTCTTTTGCAAGAGCTTCCATTCCGATTGATGTTATGATCTTAAATGCACTCTCTTGATTTCTCCAGTGTTTTCCGATTATTCCTCCCTGGCTTACTTCCATGGGGTCTCCTATTCCTCCTCCACCTCTATCTCCTGGATTTCTTTGCTTCATCATTTTTTCCCCTTTATGATATGTCCTTTTTTTACGTAGTCTATGATTAAATATTATGGGTAAAAGGTGTAATCCTTGGGTGGCTGGCGGACTTTCGTTTATCGTTGGTGGATTAGGTCAGATTTATCTTCGGGAATACCAGAAGGCGACGTTTTTTTTGGTGTTGGAGTTAGGGACAGCCTTACTTATGATTTCTACGCACGTCTATTTTTGGGGCTACATCAATTTTTTGATAAGTTTGACAGCGGCATTGGATGCGTTTCGGGTCGCGAGGGCTAGGCGGAAAAAAATGTCAGCTGAGCAGTCGGATAATAAAAAGGATAGAAAGATAAAGTTTTCTGATTTTATCTAGTCAAAGAGGGCACCAAGTCCTTCCCCTGCACCGCCTTCTTCGTCTTTCTTTTCTTTTTCTTTGGGGGTGGAATCTTTTGCGGGCTCTTCAGTAGGTTTTTCTTCAGTTGGTTTTTCTAGTTTTTCAGCGGGCTCTTCTTTTTTCTCTTCAGGAGGTTTTTTTGGAGTTTCTTCTTTGGGAGCTGCCTTTTCCTCTATCTTTTCAGGAGCTTCTTTTTTTCCTTTCTCTTCTTCCTTTGGAGATTCTACATTTTCTGCGGCTTTTTTAGGAGGCTCTTTTTCCGGTTCTCCTTTTTTTGTGGATTCTTCCTTTATCGGTTCAGTTGTTTTCTCTTCAGTTGGTTTTTCCTCGGTTTTCTCCTCTGGTTTTGTTTCTTCTTTTGGAGTTCCTTTCTTTTCTTTAGGTTTTTCCTCTTTTTTTGGTGCTTCCTTCTTCTCCTCTGCTTTGCTCTCTTTTTGGGGGATTATCGCAGCCAATGCCTGGGCTCCGAGTCCTGCTTTGCCGAGAAGCGACTTGATCGTTTCTTTGGTGGGGATCTCCGCCTCCAAAGCCAGGTTCAAGGCATTCCAGTGTGCTTTTTGTATAAATACTGAAATGGTTTCGGAATTAAACAAGTTCGCATCGAACGCGAGATTCAAAGCCCTCTGATGGGCCAAGACCAAGTCTCCAATCGTCTTTTCCTCATCGATTCTCAGGACTTCGCCGGGATAAACGATTCCGTCTTCGAGCGCAGCATACAAGTCCATGCCTATCTCAAAGGGTTCGATCCCAAAGCGTTTTAGCACGCCTGCGGCATTCGCAGAAATAGGCTCCCCCGCAGATGCTATCTTAGAATCAGTGGTCACAACGATTTTTCCAGACACGATTTTTGCCCTAACCCCTGCCAGTTGCAGCTCGCCGATTACAGGACCTGCGGCAAAGGGAGTACCGCCTGCGGGAATGATGATGTCGTGGGGGGCGATTGCACCGGGTTTGGCAGGTGCGCTGGTCTTCGATTGTGAGATAAGTTTTTCCAATTGGAAAGGGTTGAGCGAATCGCTTGTCAGGACACCCATTTCTCCTTTGATGTATGGTTCGAGTTGCTGGGTCTCCGCCTTTTTCAGGACTCTTTTTATCAACCGGTTTTTGGTTATCCTCAGGTCAACTCTGCCTCGGAGGGATTTCCGCATCTGGGCGAACTGCTTACTGGGGATGCCTGTTATCCCGACAAGCCCTATGACCTTGGCATTCTTGACTTTTTTTGCCAGGTTCTTTACCTCCTCCTCCTTCCATGAAGCAACCATCTTTATTTGACCTGTCAGATTAATTTAACTGCCTCTCCCATTGAAGTCTTAACGTATACGCTGCGGATGTGTTCTTTTGGGATCTGGCGTTCGATTGCTGTAAGCACGGTATCGATGTTTTCTGCCACATCGCTATCTGCCATTTCTTCAACGCCAACTGGGATGTGGATGGTGGGGTTCTTTTTTGAGCGAACCTTGACCGTGTTTTTCAATCTTTGAATAACATTTTTCAGGTCAGCGTTGGGGGGTACGGGTTGAGGCATCTTAGCTCTGGGGCCGAGGACTATGCCCCAGCTTTTCCCTATGACGCTCATCAGATCGGGTGCAGCGATGAATCCATAGCATTGGTTTGCGTAGGTCCTCATCTTTCTCCTGTTACCCGAATATTTTTCGAGTTCGTCCTTTGAGAGGACGTGTTTGGAGACCTTTTTCGCCTGCACGTTCATGTCGCCGTCGGCAAATACCCCGATGTTCACGTCTTTGCCCCTGCCCTTGGGTAAAAAGACCGAGAGATTCAGTTTGTATTTTGCGTCTTCAAGGTTTATGTCTTTGAAGTTGACACTTAACTCCAAGCTCTGTTTAAATTTCCGCTTTGCGCTCTTTTCTTTCGCGGATTTGACCTTTGATGCATAAGATTCTTTTTCAGACATATTTTTTCCCTCCTACCCAGTTGAGCCGGGTAGTGCTACGGGTTTGAAGGCTACTATATGGGCGGCAAGTCTATAAAAACTATTTTGATTTCTTTTCCTCCTTTTTCCCCTCTTTCCTATCTTCTCCTTTTGTTACGGTAGCTGGTTTATCTTTGCCTTCTTTCTCTTCAGCTCCTTCTTTGGCTTCTTCAGCTGGGGCTGCCTCTCCTTCGGCAGGTTCTGGAGCTTTCACGGCTGCGGCTTCTTCAGCCTCTGCTATTTGTGCTGCTGCTTCGTCTTTGAGTCTTTCTTCTTCTAATTGAGCGGCTTTTTCTTCTTCACTCATCTCTTTGTCGAGTTCGCCTCGTTCAAGGGCTTCGAAGGCATGTTTTGCTGTCCTTCCCTCGATGGTTATGCCGATGCTCTGGCAGGATCCGATGATTTCTTTCATCTTTGCTACTTGATCTGCCCCTAAAAGCTGATCGGATTTCATGTTTGTAATTTTTACTAGTTGATCGTATGTAAGATCCCCTACTGGTTTTCCGTCTCCTGTCCCCTTTTCTATTCCCAGTTCCTTTTTTATGAGGGCTGAGGTGGGGGGGCTTCCAATCTCTATTTCAAAAGTTTTTTCGCTTGCGTCTATAACTACTTTCACTGGTACCTTCATACCTGAGTAATCTGCGGTTTTTTCGTTGATTTTCGAAATTACATCTGCTACGTTGATGCCGGTGGGGCCAAGTGCTGGTCCAAGAGGTGGTCCTGCGTTTGCTTTTCCACCTTCAACCAGCACCTCGATTGTTTCTTTTTTTGCCACTTTATGATGCCTCGCCGCCTTCTTTGTCTTCTTCCTCGGGCCGCCTCATAATCTTTAGGTCGTCTCCTCGGACTACCACCGGAATCGGCACTGCCGCCTCGATTAATTCGACTGTGATTTCGTTTTTGTCTTCATCGATCCTTGCTACCCTCGCCTTTTCGCCCTTGAATGGTCCAGCGATAAGTTCGACGAGATCTCCTTTGTTGACCTCTGTCACGACTGGGATGGGGATGAGTGTTTCCTCTAATTGTAAGATGTCTATGGTTCCCGCTGATTCGAGCCTTCCCTTTTGTTTCAAGAGTAGTCCCCTGGTCTTTGGGACGTCTCTGGCTAAGTCTTCAACTGTTCCTGGCCCGTCAGCTTCAACTAATATGTAGCCTTTCAAGCCTGTTGTGTAAAGAACGCTATATGCGTCG
Source organism: Candidatus Altarchaeota archaeon (assembly GCA_043820265.1). Taxonomy (GTDB): domain Archaea; phylum Altiarchaeota; class Altiarchaeia; order IMC4; family JBDREA01; genus JBDREA01. Next base: position 13,198 of record JBDREA010000018.1, read on the forward strand.
CCTCCATCTTTTTGTATGTCTGCGAGCTTGTTTTTCGCATCCCGATACAAAATCTCTGCTGCGACCTTCTCCTGGCCTGCCGTTGCTCTGACTGCATAAATCATTTTGGAAGAGTATTGTTAGGTATTTATTCTTTATTAAATCCTCGGCTTTTTTTTCAGCGTAGCACGAGGGATATGAAAAAGACCACGAATCCGAGGAACCCGATTGCTATTATGCCAAGTCCTGTAATCCTCGCAGTCTCTGTGTATTCGCTTTTTTTCGGCTTTCTCGTTAGACGTAGTATGCGTCGGGTCTCCGAATAGGCCTTAGTTAACGATTTGACAACATCCATTTTTGTGGTCTTTGATATTCAAAAAACAAAATTTAAAAAAGAAAGGGATAAGAAATAAGGGATTGGAAGCCGGCTTCTAAATCGACTTCAATCCGAGTTCTAGGTGATCTGATGAACCCCTTTCGACTCTCTCTTCCAACTCTTCTTCGTAGCCTGGGATCCTTACTCCAGATAATATTATCAGGGTCTTGATGACGTTTCTGTCAAGGGATTCGTCTATCTGGGCACCCCAGATAATCTCTGCGTTGGAGTCGATGTTCTGGCTTACTATCCGGACTATCTCTTCGGATTCCTCCAAGGTCATGTCTCTGCTTCCGGTAATGTTTATCAAAGCTCCCATGGCGTTGCTTATGTCTGTGTCTAGAAGCGGGGAAGAAAGCGCTTTCTCAACGGATTCTCTGCTGCGGTTTTCCATTGTCGAGTCCTTGCTTGATGCGCCCAGACCTATCATTGCTGTTCCGCCGTCCTTTAGGATTGCGCGGACGTCTGCGAAGTCTAGGTTTACGAGCCCTGGCTTTGTGACCATCTCGGTTATGCCTTTTGCCGCGTTCGCAAGAAGTTCGTCTGCTACCTTGAATGCCGCATTAAGCGGGAGGTTTGGGGCGACGTCAAGTAATCTGTCGTTCGGTATGACGATAACTGTGTCTGCGAATTTCCTGAGTTTTTTTAATCCTCTAAGGGCGTTCGATGCCCGCACTCTTCCCTCTACAGAGAAGGGAAGTGTTACTATCCCGATTGTCAGAGCTTGCAGGTCTTTTCCCACTTCCGCAATTACTGGGGCTGCTCCAGTTCCTGTTCCGCCGCCTAATCCTGCGGTTATGAATATTAGGTCTGCTCCTGTTAGCAACTCTGAGAGTTTTTCAATGTCTACTTCAGCGCATTGTTCTCCAACTTCCGGGTCGTTTCCCGCTCC
>JBDREA010000019.1:0-6122 GCA_043820265.1 Candidatus Altarchaeota archaeon
ACCAGTTCTAAAAAGCTGGATAACTTGACTGGTTTGCCGGCGTGCAACGAATTCACCCAGTGAATTCGTGCACACGAATTCCAGAATGGAATTCGTCGTGTAAATAATTCGGCTTCATCACTTCGCTCAGTCGCCGAATTGTGTCACATAAAAAAGGTATTAGTATCCAATATGATACTTATCTTCTGTTAATGTGGTCTGCCTGGGACACATTAGAACAAAACGATGAATCCGCCTATCATTAAGGCAAACGATACGAACAAACATGTGATTTGGATGTTTTTTGAGACCATAAACGTCACCCATACTACCAAGAAGTCTCGCTAAAAAAACAAAACAGTTTCAAAAGGATAGCGTTTCGGTGAAAACTGGCGCTAACCAGCATTCTTCAATGGAATGATCTACCAGGGCAATCCCCCTCCTGTGGTCGGAGGAGGTTTCTTTGCTTCTCGTTTTTTATTAATCCGGAATTTTCGGCCGCATTCCTTGCTACAGAAGCTGTGGGTTTCTCCGAAGGTCTTTTTTGTGACAGGCAAAGTTTCGGATTCTTTTTTGCAGAATTCGCACTTCTTCTTCCCAGACCCTCCTTTCAGGAAGTCGAATAAGCCCATGTTAGCTAACAATGCATTATCCAAATATATATGACGCTAGCAATAGGACAAAGAAAGGAAATAATCACCGGTAGGTTCCGTATCTATCCAACAATCTATTAATCTCTTTCGCAATTTCCGGCTCAACGCTTTTTTCTCCCAGTTCAGCTATGTATTCTTGAGCCGCTTTTATGCTCTTTTGGGCGGCTTTGTTGTAAACTGTGGCAGCGATTGTGTTTTTGTTGTCTTTGTTTTTCGTTTTTTCAAGGATGTCTTCTAGGTCGAATCTAAAGTATTTTTGCCTGCTCATGTTGAGCATCTTCGTCCGGTTTCCGCCCTCGTTCGTCCAGTTATGTTTTGGTTTAGTGGATTTCCCTTTTAGGAAGTTTTGTCCGCCTTTAGGTCTTCTCTTCAAAATTATTCACCCGAATTTATGATTTTTTCTTAGACAAAAAGCAGCCAGATCAACATGGGGGCAAAGGCTAAGCCTTGGCAGTTTTTTTGACCACTCAACCAGATAAAAGTTATCTGCCCATTCAATTATGAAGGGAGCCTTTAAATATTCGAAGTCGCTGTTAGATGGGGTGTGTGGGCGTATTTTTCTTAATTCCTGCTAATTACATATGTTGTTCGCTGAATGGCCGACAATTGTTTAATCGGTGGATAAATATGATTTTCGGGTAAATTAACCGAATAAAGTAATAAAACTCTTATTTAAATAATATGGCGTCCCAATAAATACAGTTATTGGGAAATTCAATCAAACAATGGATAATAGATTGGTAATGTTGGTGGCTGTGATCATGATCTCTGCCTTCCCTGCACAAGGACAAGAGACTATATACCCTGCCTCTGACGGACACTGCTATGACTGGAACAATCCATCAGACGGAAGCCCGGATTTCTGCCAAACCGTAACAAATTACATGGTAGTTGGTACCTACTTTAATGGGGGAGGGCCCATAAGAACACTTTTAGAATTCCCGACAAACGGATACACTTCAGTAGACAGCGCAGAATTTTGTGTGGACCACTTCCTGACATTATACAACGGAGCAAACCATGATGTCTTCGTGGACTCATATGGGGGGGACGGGGAGATCAGCACAGATGACTTCTCAGAAATCGGAAACCAGATCGGAACGTTCTACAATGAAGAAAACGACAGCTACGGACAATACTGCATCGATGTTACTGATTCCTACAATGAAATAGCACCACAGGATTATTTCGGTTTGATCCTCCATTGGTCTGAAGCTGATGAACAGGAGGAAAGCGAAAATGGAAACCTCCCTCAGCATTGGTATGTGCACAGCACCGAATCAAGCGACAAACCAAGTCTGACAATTAACGGAGGAGTAATTTCGACAACCTCAACCTCAACTACTTCGACAACATCCACGTCGACAACATCATCTTCAACCTCATCGAGCACATCCACAAGCTCAAGTTCTACGTCTTCAACCACCTCAACACCAACCACTATCTCAACAACTTCAACCTCATCTAGCACTTCAAGCTCAACGACGTCGTCCATCTCAACCACGACTTCCACACCCTCAACGACCTCGACGCTACCGACTACGTCTACATCTATACCAACAACCACTTCTACCACGTCGTCCTCCACCTCCACAATAACCTCCACAATACCGACAACAACCTCAATTCCAACAACCACTACAACATTACGTGACCCAAGTGATGACTGCGAAGACGAATGCGGAATCCAGGGATATAGTGGTGGTTATTGCAATGAGTTCTCAATTTGGCAATCAAGTTGTGGTGCAGGTGACGTATCAATAGGCAGCCATGGAACCTGTTCCTTTGGAGTTTTAGCCCAGGGAATCACATGCTGCTGTAAACCCGCGATTACCACGACCACCGTAACACCTGATCCGATGCCCCATCCACCAGATAAAAATACTACTACATCAATATCCACATCGACGTCAACAACAACCTCACTAAACGGTCCCTTTCCATTACCCATCAATCCCGTAGATCCGGACGTCAATGAGACCACCACAACTAGCATAAAGTCAAAGAGCGGAGGATACCTCCCTCCAAATCTGGGAAAAGTTGTATACGTGCCTCCTAAAACAACAACATCCACTCCTTCGACTGTATCAACTACCCCCACAACAACCAATAAGGTCACAACTTCGATTGAGAAATCCCCCACAACCACCACAAAAAAACAAGAGGAAAAAGAAAAACCAAAGGATCTAAGCGGTATAACGGGAAAAGCTACACTTAATCCCTCATGGGGGGTAAAAACCGGAAGCGTCTACATCACAATAGTCATTGTCTTATTTTTAGGTGTATCATCAATTGCAGCACTAAAAAAATAATCCTTTCCAAATGCACTGACGCGTCACAAAAACATATTGACTTTTATATACGTGCGACTCATATTTTATCAGCTCTCCTACTCTTACACATGATAGAAAAACTTAGGGTAGTGTAGGGACTATGTCCTAAGAAGGTAGATGCTGATGGAATCACTGGTACAAAGCGCACTGGCAAGAAAGATAAATGAGGAAAAAACTGTTTGTGACGAAGACGAATCCGAAAAGCTCCGGCTAGTTGTTTTGGGAACAGGCGGCGGCGGAAACAATACTGTAAACCGATTATCCCGTATGGGGGTATGCGGCGCAGAACTAATAGCTGCTAACACAGACGCCCAAGACCTGAAAAAACTGGATGAAAGCATAACCAAGATACTAATGGGCCCCAAGATAACAAGGGGGCTTGGAGCAGGCGGATTCCCCGAAATTGGGGGAAAAACCGCCGAAGCCAGCAGAAGAGAACTAGAGGAAGTATTAGCTGGAACACATATGCTCTTCCTCTGCGCTGGAATGGGAGGTGGCACAGGAACTGGAAGTGCGCCTGTCATCGCAGAAATCGCAAAAGACCTTGGGGCAATAGTGATAGCGATAGTAACATTCCCCTTCAGCTTAGAGCGAAGCAGGCTATCAAAAGCGCGAGCAGGAATAAGCAACCTCAGAAAAAAAGCAGACACAGTGGTCGTCGTAGACAACAACAAACTAGTTGAATACGTCCCAAACGTTCCAATCGACCAAGCCTTCCTCGTCGCAGACGAGATAGTATCAAGAGCGGTCAAAGGAATAGTCGACACAATCATGGAACCAAGCCTCATAAACCTTGATTTCGCCGACATCAAAAGCGTTCTCGGAGGCGGAAAAATAGCGATGATAAGCGTCGGAGAAGGAAGCGGACCAGACAGGGTCCAAAAAGCTGTAGAAAACAACCTAAAACATCCCTTACTGGATGTGAACTACAAAGGCGCCACAGGCGCATTAATCCACATCACAGGCGGAGAAAACATGACGATAGGGGAAGCCAACAAAGTCGGCGAAGAATTGACTAAGGGCTTCAATCCATCTGCTGGAGTGACCTGGGGGGCAAGAGTCGATCCCTCCTACAACGACAAAATCGAGGTAATAAGCATAGTCAACGGAGTCCAATCAGCCAACATGCTAGGAGGAATCGAAGACTACAGCGGAAAAGACGTAAACGTCTATAGCAGGGAAGCCGAAGAGCTAGATATCAGGATGATCTGATTTTCCTGATACTCTCCTCTCTTTTTTCCTTTTTATAGCTGACTATTCTAAACATACTGGTTAAAAATATGACAGATTTCGATAAACTAAACATCCGAGGAGACATTCTACAAAACATCCGGTTTCTAGGCTTTAATGAAATGATGCCGATACAAGAGCTGGCTATCCCTCCAACACTTTCTGGAAAGGATTTAATAGGGCAGGCAAAGACTGGAACAGGAAAAACCCTAGCCTTTGCAATACCCATAATAGAAAAAATAGATGTTTCAAACAGATCAGTCCAAGCAATAGTCTTGACTCCGACACGCGAGCTTGCCCTGCAAGTAGGTCTGGAATTCGAAAAAATCGCGGGATCCTCGATCACAATCGCTCTGGCCTATGGAGGCGCATCGATCAATCCCCAACTTGAGCTTCTAAGACGCGGAGTCCACATAGTAGTTGGCACCCCCGGCCGGGTTATAGACCTCATGAAAAGGAGAGCTCTAAAACTAGAAAATGTTAAAACCTTCGTTTTAGATGAAGCAGACCGAATGCTCGACATGGGATTCATCTCAGATATTGAATGGATAATAAAACATACCCCAAAAGAAAGACAAACACTTCTGTTTTCGGCTACAATGCCAGATGAAATCAGAAAACTCGCAGAAAAATACTTGAATGATCCCCAAATAATTTCAGCTAACAAAGACGAAGACGAGTTGACTGTGGGAGACGTATCCCAATACTATGTGAAAGTAAACCAAAAGCAAAAAATGGACGCCTTCTTTCAGATAATAAAAGAGGATAATCCAAAAAAAGCATTGATCTTCGGAAAAACCAAAAGGTGGGTGGAGCAACTACACCAAATTATAAAGAAAAAGGGATTTTCCGTAGATAGAATACACGGCGACATGACTCAAGCTGCGCGCGAAAAAACCATAAATAAATTAAGGGAAGGGAAAGTAACGTTTATTGTCGCAACAGACGTGGCGGCAAGAGGCTTAGATATTGACGACATCACACACGTATTCAACTATGACCTCCCACAAGAACCTCTCACTTACGTCCACAGAATCGGAAGGACCGCGAGGGCGGGAAAAGAGGGGGTAGCCATCACATTCATAACTGAGGCTCAGCTCCGCGACCTCTGGCTCATCGAACACAAAGCCCGAACAAAAATCCAAGAACGAAAGATAAAAACCAACTGAATTCTTATAGGAGTCCTTCCCCATACAAAACAAAGGGGTGGTCTTTTGTGAGTCGCGAAATCCGGGCATATATGAATGCACTCTCAGTTCTAGAAAAACTTAAACGGGAAAAATTCTTACTACAAAACAAATCAATAAAGAGATCAGATGACTGGCAGCTCCTCCCAAAACCAGCCTAAAGCCCACTCATTTTTAAACTAATCTTACCTAGGTATGTGACGGTCAACGGCCACAGCGGAGGGGAAACACCCGGACCCATCCCGAACCCGGAAGTTAAGTCCTCCAGCGATGCGGACTGTACTGCTCAATCAGCGGGAACCCCGCGACGCTGTTGACCACCCCCTTCCTTCTAATCTTTCACAAAGATTAATCAAAGGTGCTATCTTCACTCGTTTCACTCGCTCGATAGCACTGAATTGTTACCTGATTATTGCACCTTAGCCCTGCTATTTTTATTATCTCGCTTCTATCCGTTATCAACGTGAAACTAAAGATTCTTGTAACTGACTCCTTTCCTGAGGAGGGAATAGCTGAGCTGAGAAACCACTTCGAAGTCGACTTTCGCCCCGAACTCGGAGGTGAAGAAAATATCAATGCCCTGGCCTCAGAAATTAGTAACTACGAAGGCCTGATTGTGAGGGGTATGACGAAGGTTACCCACCAGGTCGTGGAATCAGGGATTAACCTGAAATTTATTGCCAGACTCGGCGTATCTGTCTCAAACATCGACGTAACAGCTGCAAAAGAAAAAAATATAA
>JBDREA010000020.1:0-18446 GCA_043820265.1 Candidatus Altarchaeota archaeon
ATATGGTGCATGTTGAATCACGTGATCTAATGACAAAGATAAACGAGATGACAGATGGGAACTCCCGTATCCCCTGGGAGGAACTGGCGACAAAGGAGTCTAGGAAAGCTTTTATACAAGCACGCCTGGCCTTCAGAGTCGGCAGTGAACTCCCTACTGACTCAAACAATCCATATCTCAACGTAACATTTTCACCGAAGGATGAAAGTTATTCGAAAGACTTCCAGAAGATGTTAAGCGAGTTCGATATCTGCTCGCATCACGTGAAATCAGGCGGAAAAGTGCAATCAATCAAGATAGGGCATATGCGAGACATGCACCTCCTCGCAGAAGGGGGCTTCCTAACCCAGAAACCCATGGTTTCGGCCATAGAGGAGGCATATAAGAGGTTTCTTGTATCGAATGGTTCCTTTGACGTGGAGGAATATCTGTGGGTAAAGGATTTCAAAGACAAACACCAAAAGAAAATACGCGAAACGAGGAACAAGGCAGCGTATGTGACTGCAGCACTGAACAGACACCTCCTAAGGCAGGAGATCACCACTGAAAACCCCTTTCTTTCAAAAGAGAAAATCGAGGTCCAACTAAAGACAAAGATACGGCAAAGCCCTGAGCTCCTCAGGCGACAGAAGCAAAAGGTAAGCGACTGGATAAAAGCCGAGGGGGCAAAGAGGCCTATACGCTTCACTGCCTATGAAGAAGTCAAAAAAATCGACGAAGAAATACCCGATTCCCGGATCTACTGCCTCCTTTGCAAGGGTCTGGGAATGAGCCGGAAGTGGGCGATAAAGCTTGCGGGTAAGCAGCCCTCTTGGACTGATATAATTAAAAAATACTCGGAGAGAATCAAAAAAAGCAAAGTCGGCAAAGTTCTTGCCGGACAAGGAGTGGATCCTCTCAAGTACCCTGAACTCGTTTATGCACCTCTGGGTAAGGTAAGGGTAGCGGCTCCCTTCGTGAAAAAGTTTGAGATATCTGAAAGTGATGCTGTGACACTAATTGAATCATGCACGGACCCAGAATCTCTGAAGGAAAAAGTGGAGGTTTTATCCGATTATCTGATACCCCCAGAGATTCTACGTAGGATAATTCCCTTACCTCCATCTGATCTGAGAGATGAAGTACCAAGGAGATTTGAATTGAGGGCAGGTTCAAGAGATTGGAATACGGTTTTTGAAGAAAGTAAAAAATCCAAGCCAGATATCGAGGAGTTTCTTCGGGAGAATAGGATACCACTTAAGAAAGTGGGGGAGCCCTTAGGGAGTCTTCGTAAATCCGAGTTCACAGAAGCTCATCAACAGGGGATCCGGTTGGTTCGTGAACTACTTATCCTAAGGACCCAAGGCGAATCAGCAAAAAATCATCTTCAAGCCTATGTGATTCAGCAGGTGAGCCAACTAAAAAGATATCCTGTACTCAAAGAAACAATTGAGTGGGCTCGACTATCAGTCCTTGCTTCGGTCTTACGTGACAAGAAAAGTCAGCGAAGAATTCGGACCAGACTTGAAGAGACCATTCCCATCCAATCAGAGCACAGGAAAAAATATGATGGGATTGAAAGATCAATCATAGATATCGGAAAAGAAATGGGATATCCCCTGGCTGCATGAACTCCTAGATATCATTCAAACTTACAATTCGATGGATTTCAGCTGGGAAATCTAGATTTCAACTGTAAGTTTCTCTTTTTTGAGGTCTTTAACCAGTTTTGCAGACTTTATCCCCTTTTTTCTTCCATAGGCGAATTTTTCCAGTATCTCTTTGTCGCTTAGCCCTTTCTTCCTTGCTGTTTCTATCGCTTTCTTTATTTCCTCGATTTCTGTTAGATGCTGATAGATATTGTCACCCGCTATCTGGTATTCACCCCCTTTTTTCTCTAGGTCGCTCACCAGAGCCTCCTGGCTGCTACGCATCTTTTCAAGTTTTGCTAGCTCTTTTTGGTATCGGATTTTTCCCTCGCCTTCTATGACCTGGGTTTTCCTTCCGCCGAAGTATTCGTCTACTGCGTCGTTAAAAGAGTCAAAGGATTTTTTCTTTTGACCCTCAAATATCTTAAAGTCGAATGGGAGGACTTCGACGAACTCTTCTTTTTCGTCAAAGACGATTTGGGGTGATGATTCTTTTGAAAGCAGTTTTTCCTTGAATATAAAAACGGTTTCAATCAAATTGGATTTTTCATCGTTTTTTAGTTCACCAAACCTTGAATCCTTTTTGATTCCAACCATCGCGCAAATCTCTTCTGCCGCCAAACCAGGCCAGCCGAGCTCGTTTGCAAGCGTCCTCACCACGGATTTATCCGATTTTTTCAATCCTTCCTCGACATCGTTTCTTTCAAGTGTCATGGGATTCGTTCTGCTGGGGGGGTACTCATAGGTTTTTCCCACCCCCAATACTCTGTCTTTCCACTTTTGCCACTCTAAAAGACCCAATATCTTTCTATCTTCGCTGAGCAGGAATACGTTACCGTGATGGAAAAATTCGGCGACAAGAGATTTCCTCCCTTCACCCCCCTCGAACTCGAACTCCAAAATCCTATCGAATTCAACCTGCCTGACCCCCCTGAAGTAGGCTCCATTCAAATGCTTTCTAAGCTGCATTGCAAACGAAGTCGGGCTCTCCGGGGCCGGCCTCTCAAAGCTGGTCAAACAAATAAAATTGGGTGCGACCACCAGCTCCTTTTTTCCGGTACCAGAAACATGAAACCTTATCTTTAGCTCACGACCTCCTATCTGAAATATCTTGTCTACTTTACCCCGCTCAAGCAGGCTACCGAATTCTCTAACCAGAACAAATAAGTCCAAGCTAGACAAACCTTCTTTCACGGACATTTATTGACACCCCAACACTATAATAATATTTTCCCATCCAAAAAACCAAAAGAACCAATATGATACCTGAGGTTCAACCTTGAAGACCATCGCCTTATTCACAGCCATGATAGTCGTGGTCGTCGGATTAAGCTATCTCTACTTCAGTTTGGCGGTCGAAGAAAAGGAGGGATTCGAGCAAAAACTGCTTTACGGGGTCGCGGCAGGAGGGGCGGGAAGGGGAAGCATCTTGGCCGTGGAGGGAGCTGCCGCCAAGGTGACCGAGAGGGCGGGGGCGCACGCCCTTGAAAAGGCCGGATCACAATCCATCGGACATGTCGGAGTCAAGGCCGCAGGGAAGGTCGGATACCACGCCATCGAAAAGATGAGTGTGAAAACCGCAGGGCAAACTGGTAGCCGATTGTTTGGAAGAGTCGGCGTGCATGCACTTGAAAGCGTTGGTGAAAGGGGGCTGTTCTCAAAGTCCTTCCTTTTTTCTATTTGGAGATACCTGGTCATTCTCCTTGACACAGTTTTGGTTGTCATCCCTAGAAGAATAATGGCTTACATCAGACACACTTGGCGTTACCTTCTTTTCATAATCGGGGCGGGATTCATCATCCACCCCATGAAAAAAACGAGATGGAAACACAGATTCCCGGAAGACCACGAACCCCTCGGATACATAATCGCTTCGATTTTTCTCATCAGCATCCTCTTCACAATCGTTTTTTCTCATGGCGGATTTCAGATACAGTTTTGGAAGTATGCACTGGTTGCCACTTTTTTGGCGGTCGGATTCCATAAGCTTGGACACCTTCTCGCCGCAAAGTTCTTCGGCACAAGCCTTCACTTTCGCCTGTCCAAGTCTAGCACCTTTGTTGTAACTGCTGTTTCACTTCTCTTACACGACTTCTTTGCGGCAGTCGGCACAGTCACGGTAAAGGACAAGATACCGAAAAAACATGAAATAGCAATACTACTTGCAGGAACCTACGGCAACCTCCTCCTCTTTTCGCTCTGCTGCTTTCTCATACCACTCGACAACTGGTTCACACCCATCGCCTACTTCACCGCAATCATCTCCATGGCCTACGCAATAGACAACCTCTTTCCGATGCACCCAATGGAAGGCCACCGCATCTACCAATACAGCAAAAGGATATGGCTACTATGCACAATACCTCTCTGGTTGATATTCTTCGGATATTTTAGTCCGCACTGAACTCCTCATTTTTATTTTCCCTCTTCCATTTTCTTGGGGACAATGGAGAAGCTAAAGAAAGTTATGATTCTTGGGTCGGGTCCGATCGTCATCGGGCAAGCTGCTGAGTTTGATTATTCTGGTAGTCAGGCGTGCCTTGCCATACGCGAAGAAGGCATCAAGACGCTTCTCGTCAACAGCAATCCCGCGACCATCATGACGGAACCGGACGTCGCAGACATCATCTACGTTGAACCCCTGGTCCCAGAACTCGTTGCAAAGATCATCGAAAAGGAGAGGCCAGACGGGATAATCGCGACGATGGGGGGGCAGACCGGATTAAACCTTGCAAGCCAACTCAACACCATGGGAGTACTTGAAAAATACGGTGTCAAGGTGTTGGGAACCTCGATTGAATCTATCACTACAGGCGAGGACAGAGAAAGTTTCGCCAACCTAATGAGAGAGATTGGAGAACCCATACCTCCCTCGGCTGCGGTCAACTCGCTTGCAGATGCGAAAAAAGCAGCCCAAAAGATCGGTTACCCCGTCATCATAAGGCCTGCTTACACGCTTGGGGGGACAGGCGGGGGGATAGCAAACAACCCAGAAGAACTGAAAAAGATCGCTGAATTCGGCCTACAACAAAGCATGATCCATCAAGTATTGATCGAGCAAAGCCTCACCTCCTGGTACGAGTTCGAATACGAGGTAATGCGGGACGGCGCCGACAACTGCATCACAGTCTGTTCGATGGAGAACCTCGACCCCATGGGCATCCACACAGGCGAATCCATTGTTGTCGCCCCCGCGCAAACTCTTTCGGACGTCGACCACCAGATGCTCAGGTCGGCCGCGCTTCGAATAATAAGAGCCCTAAAGGTCGAGGGCGGCTGCAACGTCCAGTTCGCATTAGAGCCGACTACAAGAGACTACATAGTCATAGAAGTCAATCCTCGCGTCAGCCGCAGCTCAGCTCTCGCGTCAAAGGCGACCGGCTACCCCATCGCACGCGTAGCAGCAAAAATCGCCATCGGCTACACCCTCGATGAGATCCCCAACGCAGTCACAAAAAAGACGCCCGCAAGCTTTGAGCCCGCAATCGACTACATCGTAACAAAGATCCCCCGCTGGCCCTTTGACAAATTCAAGGGCGCAAGCAACGTCATAGGCACTCAGATGAAGGCGACAGGAGAAGTCATGGCAATCGGTCGAACCTTCGAAGAAAGCCTACAAAAAGCCATCCGAAGCCTCGACACCGGCTGGGACGGCCTAAAGGGAACAGGCGAAACAGACATCGAAAAAATCACATATTACCTCAAAACTCCCACAGACTTGCGCCTCTTCTACATCGCAGACGCCCTAAACGCTGGATTAACGGTTGCAAAGATAAACGAACTCACCAACATCAATCCCTGGTTCCTACACAAAATAAAGAACATAGTTGACGCGACGCCGAAGAAGATATCTGCCTAAAGGTTATCGGTGAACTCCTTCATTCTCTTCAACGCTACCTTTATTGTGTCTCGGCTTACGCTGTAGCTGCATCTAATGTATCCTTCGCCACTTGGGCCGAAGGCTGTGCCTGGTACTACAGCAACTCCATTTTCCTTTAGGAGGCGCTCTGCGAATTCCTCGCTTGTCAATCCAGTCTTTGTGATGTTGGGGAAGGTGTAGAATGCCCCTTTGGGTGTGAAACACGATACTCCTTTGAGTTCGTTTAGTCCCTTGACCAGCAGCCTTCGTCTCTGGTCGTATTCCTTTAGCATCGACTTTACATGGCTCTTGAGCTTAAATGCGCCTAGTAGCGCGTACTGGCTTATCGTTGGGGCGCAAAGCATGCTGTACTGGTGGATCTTTACTATGGGATCGATTAATCCTTTTGGCCCTGCTGCATATCCCAGCCTCCAACCAGTTGCGGCATACGACTTGCTGTAGCCGTTGATTGTTATTGTGCGTTCGGCCATTCCCGGCAGTGACCCGATGCTGACGTGCTTGTGGTCGTCGTAGACGAGTTCCTCATAGATTTCGTCGCTTATCACAAGGAGGTTGTGTTCGACTGCAAGCTCTGCTATCCCTTTGAGTTCTCTTTGGGGGACGACTGAGCCGGTCGGATTATTTGGTGTGGCTACGAGGATGACTTTAGTCTTCTTAGTGATCTTCTCGTTTATTGCATCCGCTTTGAACGTGAAGTCCTCTTCCTCCTTTGTAGGTACTGGAACCGGCGTAGCGTATGCTAAGTAAACTCCTGGATAATAACACACGTAGCTTGGTTCCGGGATTATAACTTCATCACCAGGATTTAGGAGTGCTCGAAAGGTGAGATCCAGGGCTTCACTTGTGCCTGTCGTTATCACCACGCCAGCTTCAGAATCAACTTTGATACCGTTTGCTTCATGCAGCTTCGAAGCGATCTCCTTTCTAAGCTCAGGTATCCCGTAGTTTGAAGTATAAGAGCTGTAATCCTCTTCTATCGCCCTTATGGCCTTGTCTTTTATTGGCTCGGGTGTCGGGAAATCAGGCTCTCCCACGCCGAGGCTGACCAGGTCTTCGCTTGCCTGAACTAAATCGAAGAACTTTCTAATCCCGGACGGGGGAATCTCCTCTACGCGCTTAGAAACCATTTGTCCTCACCTGTTTTTCCCGCCTTTAAGGAGAGAGAGGCAGCCGTTTATCCTTTTCCTCGAAGAGGAGCACGTTGCTGCGCTTGTATTCGTTTAAGACGATGTGGGTGTTTGTGGATTGGACCTCTTTTTTCGGTGCGAGCTTTTCTGTCACAAAGTTCGCTATCTCGTGGATTGACTTGGCTTCGGCGAGGATGAACATGTCATATTCGCCAGTCGCCACAAAGAGGTTTATGACGCGGTCGTCTTTTGCTATCTCCCTGCAGATTCGGGCAAAACCGGAACGCTCCTGGGGCGTGACTTTCACTTGAATCTCCGCAAGAATCTTTTCCTCGCCGGTTTTCTGCCAGTCGACGACTGTGTGATAGCTTCGAATGACTTTGTCTTTTTCGAGTTTTGCTACTCGTTTCTCGACCTCGTCGACGTTTACTCCGAGCATTGTCCCCAACTCTTTTAGGGGGATTCGGGCGTCTTCGCCGATAATCTTCAAGAGCTCCAAGTCTTTTTCATCCATTTCTGCCACCTCAAAGTAGGTCCTTTTTTGCGGCAAGCTCCGCGTTCAGGATGCTCGCTCCTGCTGCCCCGATTATTGTGTTGTGGGACAGGCATGTGAACCTCAGCACTTTTTCGGCCTTCCTATCCAACCGGCCAACAGACACAGTCATGCCGCCACCGAGGTCCCGGTCTCTTCTGGGCTGGGGCCTGTCTTCGTCGTCGAAGACGACTATCGCGTTCTCGGGGGCGGAGGGCAGCTTTAGCTGCTGCGGCTCGGGAGTGAAGTCCTCAAAAATCTTTTTCACTTCTTCCACTTCGAAGTCCTCTCTGGTCTTTACGATCACAGATTCCATGTGGCCGTCGATGACTGCTATACGGTTGCAGTTGGCGTACACCGGGAAGTCTGCGTAATCGATTTTTCCCGGGCCAAGGCTGCCAAGGAGCTTCAGGGTCTCGGATTCTATCTTTGGTTCCTCGTTTTTTATAAAGGGGATCATGTTGTCTAAGATCGCCATTGAGGGTACTCCGTCGTAACCTGCTCCAGAAACGGCCTGCATGGTGGTTGTGATTACCTCTTCGATCCCTATGGTGCTATCGAATAATGGTTTCAGGGGGATCACTAATCCAATGGTCGAGCAGTTCGGGTTGGTTACGATGTATCCTTCCCATCCTCTCCTCTTTTGTTGAGCCGGCACCAAACCTAAATGTTCGGGATTAACTTCGGCAATCAACAGGGGAACATCTTCATCCATCCTGTAGGTTGCGGTGTTTGAGTATACTGGTATTTTTTCGGCGAAGTCGCCTTCGATTTCGCGGGCTACTGCAGAGGGCACAGCGGAAAACACGATGTCCAAGTTGTTTTCCTTTGCTACCTTGGCCTTCATAGGCTGCACAGTCAGCTCGGCTATGTCCGTGGGAATATTTCCCGCAAGATACCATTTGGCCGCTTCAGCGTAAGGTTTACCCGCGCTCCTCTCAGAAGCTATGACAGCCTCAACGCTAAACATGTCGTTTCCCTGTAGCATCTGGATAAAGCGTTGTCCGACCATCCCGGTCGCGCCCAAAATACCTGCTCTAAGCTTGGCCATCTTAATCAACCTCCACATTATTAGGGACTACAGACAAATAAAAACGCAGGAGTTCCCAAAAAAATAAAAGGAATCTTTCGAAAATGCATCTTAGAGAAGTGTTTTATCCAACCAAAGGAAAAATAATACTCTTCCTATTGATGGTCTTTTTAGATCTTGTCCTTTATCTCCTCCCCCTCTTTGGTCTCATCCCGGTTTATCTTAATCCTAATGAAGACCTAATCGCAATGATCTATTTCTTTGCCTTCATAATGCCGGTGTATTATGCTACATTCATTCTTCAGATGATACTTCCGGAGTGGGGGTTCATTATCGGAACACTGCTGATTCTTCCGTATCAATACCTGATCGTATGCACTTTTTCCATGTTATTTGATGCATTCTCAGAAAGTCGAAGGATGAATGAGAAAATAGAGAAGACCTCCTAAGAAAAGATGAATAGGAAAATAATACTCTGTTCCGTCTTGGTGATCGTCTTATTGGTCGCGGGATTTTATTTAGTCAGGATGAAGCAGACCCAAGACTGTCAACTACTATCTACCGAAATCCATTCAAAAATCCTGAAGGCCAATTTCTGCAATCTCGATGAGGACTGTATTGTATCTGTACCTGGAGCGTACAGCTGTCAGTGCTGGGAGCTAGGTAACAGGGAGGCTAATGTTGAAGAGATAAAAAATCTGAACGAAAGGTACAGAGAGTCTTGTGGTTGGACGAGAGAGCGCATCCTCTGTGAGACGTGTAATGTTCCTCCTCTTAAACCTGAATTGAAATGCGTGAAAAACAAATGCGAAAGTGAAATGTTATCTGACAGAGAGTATGTTGATTACCTCAAAAAACTCTTCAATGAGGCATCCTCCTGCACCAAAGCCTCAGAATGTGGGATATCTGTGACATTTACTGACGAAACCGGCAAAAACAAGGATTGCCTCCAATCCGGCATAGAACTATTCATCCTCAATAAAAACTTTGAACTCGTAGAGCTCGGAAACGCAGTTCATAGGTCTTATCTTCATACAGGTTGTTTTGGCAGCCTCCAAGGAGTCGTCTGGAATGGCGGGGAAGAAAATTGCGAAAATAACAAATGCGTCCTAGAAAAAAAGAAGGATGAATAGCAAGACCTTGGTTATCGGAATATTGTTTTTCATCGTTTTCATGAGCGGATGTCTCCGGGGAGAACCAGAAAAAAAGAACATTGATGCTATTGGAACTCTTCATTGTGCTAAGGGGACTTATTTCCTAAGCGATGGAGGAGAAAACTTTTTGGTCGTGGGTGTTCCTCCAAACGATTTTCTCCCTGAACGGCTGTGTCAAGATTCTAATTTAAAAATAAGAGTCTATGTCAAAGGAAAAACCTGGAAGGAAAACCTTTGCCCTGGATGGGATAAATCGCATTGTCAGACGGGAGGGATACAGAATTTAATCGATATAGATTTCGTTGAGTTAATTCCAAATCAGGAGGAGAACAGATCCTATATAACACTAAGAAATAGGTCATTCAAGGAAGGAGAGGTGATCGTCACAACTGATAGATCCCGCTATGCTCTCGACGAAAACATCATGGTGATGATTGAAAACAATGTGGGGGAAGACGTCTGGATTCAAAAGATATGTAGCACTCCCTTCATACTGCATCGATGGAATGGTTCGATGAGGCTTTGGTTCGACCTCCACCCCACCAAAGACTGTGGGGCAGCCACCCTACGGCTAGAGAAGGGAAAAACCTATAGTCATACGCTGGAAAACGACAATAACTTCATCGGACCTGGCAGCTATGAGATATCTGTGCATTATTCGAGAGAGAACCTGTCTGGCCGTTTAATTGGTGATTACGCATACTCCACCGCTTATTCTGACATATTCACTATCGAGGAAGTCACGTTAAATGAGATGCACGATATAGATGCGATCGGTGAGTTGCAGGACTGCAAGGGATTATCGTTTAAAAGCGATGCTGGATCGTGGTACACAATTATTGACAAACTTGACACTGACCTCAGAAAAGAATTATCTTGTGTTCCAAGACGAGCGTATGTTCGAGGAAGAACGTGGTTTAAAGAGGTTCCAGCAAAAGGACTGCCAGCGATAAGTGCCAAAGAGCTCGCAGACTGTCCAAATTTGAACTGCTATCCATACAATCAGACCACAACGATTAGGGTTTTATCGGTAGACTTAGTTAAACTACTCTCCGAGGGAGAAAAAGCCCTCTGTAAGCCGGACACCGTGTACAGCTACAACTTTGATCCAGGCGGAAATGAATCGAGATTGGCTGAGGTGATAAATGAGATTGGAAGGATAAGATGCGATTGTCCTGAGGGAACAACTGAAGAGGTGCTTTACATCTCCGGACGCTGCTGTTGGTACAAATGGTATTGCAGAGACAAACTTCCAAGGGAAGAAGCAGATAAACAAATAGGTATCTTTTTAGGAGGGGGTGCTTCTTGGGAAGAGACGAGAGAAATATTAAAAAACCAACCGCGATCCAGTGAAACAACCACAATTCCACTGTGCGAACCTGATAAAATACTGAAATACCAACCTAGGGAACCTTGGGTAGGGAACCGGTCTGATATCCTTGGAGATCAATGTATCTGCCCCCCGGAAACAGAAGAAGTCAAAATCCACATATGTGGAGTAACTCCCTGCAAGACGTGGTATTGTGAAAAAGACATTCCCTGGGCGGAGATGAGAGATCGGTTAGAGTTTCCATTGGATCCAGATACAACTACATCTCTTGTATTCGGTAACGACTCCGAGATTGGGAAATCCTGTAGTGAAGATTCCGATTGCCTGCTTCCCGGCTCATATGCTGTCCAGTCTTGGTGTCAGTTTTATATGAAGTGTCTGAAAGGAAATTGCCAAGTTATGTGTGGTGATAGGGTCGTATCAAGCCCTTCTTTTTCCTAAGAAGGTCTGACCTAACAATCCTATATCTTTTTATAGCTGTATGTTCTTTATCTTGCTGTATTTCTTTTTTTTATGAGGTGTTTTCTTTGGATGATAAAATTCTTAAGGGCACGACCACGATTGGTTTGACGTGCAAAGACGGTATAGTGTTTGCCGCAGACAAAAGGGCGAGTTGGGGGAGTTTCATCGCCAGTAAACAGGCGAAGAAGACATTCAAGTTGAATGAATACGTTGGAGCAACGGTTGCGGGTGGAGTCGGAGACGCTGAGTCTTTGATGAGGCTGATGCAGGCTGAAGCCTCCCTCTATCAGATAAACAACAGAAAGCCCATGACGGCCAAGGCCGTGGCTACACTTCTGGCAAACATCCTGCAGGGAAACAAATATTATCCCTACATGGTGCAGCTACTAATTGGCGGATACTCCAAAGACGACGGTCCCCAGCTTTTCACACTCGACCCGGTGGGGGGGTTAATCGAGGAAGACATGGCCGGTTCAGGTTCGGGTTCGCCAGTAGCATACGGTGTATTAGAGCACCTTTACGACAAAGAGAAGACTGTGGCAGAAAACCTGCCTGTCGCAGTCAAGGCGCTTAAATCGGCTATGCAAAGAGATTCCGCCACTGGTGATGGAATGTCTGTTGTTACCGTGACCGAAAGGGGGTACGAGCAGCTTTCAGAAAAGGACATCGCAAACCTACTAAAGGGCGCGTAGGTCAAGTAAATCGAAAAATATATTTTCAATTTTTTTTAAAGCTATAGCGAATAGCTCCGAAAATGAGTCAAAATCTGGTGCTATTCGATACACTAAGTAGTTGAAAGCTACCTGTGTATGAAAACAGCTTCGCTGTTTTCCATATATTGAATCGCCTATTAAACCCAATTTTGCAGCGATTCACTATATTTACTAGGGCAGCTTTTACGTTTTAATCTGGGATTTAGTCAGATAGGTTTGACTTAATATGGAATTTAAGGAAATCAAAAAGATTGTTGAAGAAAACGATCCAAACGGAAGGATAAGCAAGGTAGATATCGAAGGCCCAAAGGTCATCTTATACACACCGGAGATTGAATACTTCATAAAGAACAACTCAGAAGTCAGAAATCTGGCCACCATCTTAAAGAAGCGGGTGATTTTAAGAACTAATCCCGAAAAACTGATGGATGTATTAGAAGCCAGAAAAATCATCGAAGAGATAGTACCAAAAGAAGCCGATATCTGTGACATAGAATTCGACCCAGAATTCAGTGAAGTCAGAATTGAAGCGGAAAAACTGGGTTTGGTCATCGGAAAACATGGTTCCACACTGGATGAAATAACTTTACGGACCGGCTGGATCCCCAAGCTATTAAGGAAACCACCCATCCAATCTGATACAATCAGGTCCATAAGAAAAACACTTTTTGGAGACAGCGCTGACAGGAAGAAGACTCTTCGCACGATCGGGAAACATATCTATCGTAAACCTGATGCCTCATGCGATTGGATTCGACTCACGCCACTTGGCGGGGGAAAACAGGTTGGAAGATCCTGCTTTCTTCTACAGACCCCGGAAAGCAACGTGCTTTTGGATTGTGGAATCAATGTCGCTGCATCCGATGCCGAAAGGTTTCCGGATCTTCGCGCAGTAGATCTGGCGATAAACCAGCTTGACGCTGTAATAATATCGCATGCCCACCTTGATCACTGCGGCTTTCTACCCTACCTTTACAAATACGGCTACGAAGGACCTGCGTATTGCACTGAGCCGACTAGGGACATCATGGCTTTGCTTCAGCTTGACGCGGTAGAGATCGGGGTAAGAGAGGATAACGAGCTACCGTTCGGCTCAAAGGAGATAAGAGAGCTCGTCAAACATACAATCACATTGGATTACGAGGAAGTCGCAGATATTACTCCTGATATGAGGCTCACATTATACAATGCAGGCCATATCCTTGGCTCGAGCATCATACACTTGCACGTAGGGGAGGGACTTCATAACATAGTCTACACAGGAGACCTAAAATTCGGCGACACCAGACTTCTTGAGGCTGCTCATTACTCTTTTCCCAGAGTCGAAACCCTTATAATGGAGGCGACCTACGGCGGAAGATACAGCACGCAGCCGCCAAGAAAAGACGCAGAAAGACTTCTTTTAAAGACTATCCAGGACACCATTCACCTTGGCGGAAAAATGCTTATTCCTGTATTCTCTGTCGGACGAAGTCAGGAAGTTATGATGGTTCTGGAAAACTACTATCGCTACGGAGACGTAGACGTTCCCGTCTATCTCGATGGTATGATCTGGGAGGCAACGGCTATCCACAGCACATATCCCGAGTACCTGAAAAACCAGGTTAAACATCGCGTCTTCAATGGATACAATCCCTTTTTAGTTGATGCATTCGAAAAAGTCAAGGGCCCGAAGCAGCGAAAAGAGGTTATTGAAAAAGAGGAGGCTTCAATAATTCTTGCGACTTCCGGAATGATGACGGGTGGACCGTCTGTTGAATATTTCAGGTGTTTCGCCGAAGACGAAAAAAACACTCTGGGGTTCGTCGGCTACCAAGCTGAGGGAAGCCTGGGAAGAAGACTGCAGAACGGCCAAAAGAAAATCGTCGTAGACGATAACGGGAAATCCAAGGAAATAAACGTCAAAATGAACGTCGTAGTCATCGACGGGTTTTCGGGTCACGCCGACAGAAGGCAGCTTCTTGGTTATGCCAAAAAGATTTATCCGAAACCCAAGCGAGGAATTATTGTACACGGAGAAGCCAGTAACTGCGTGAATCTGGCCTCAACTTTATATGATATGTTCAAGTTCGAGACAACAGCGCCACAGAACCTGGATACGATTCGGCTGGTATAGCATTTATAGCGAATTAGGTAATTAATGGAATATTTTGTATTACCTAATTCGATACGCTAAGCACAACGAAGTCCTCCGGACTTCGTGTGTACGAAGACTTTATGTCTTCGTCGCACCTTTGGTGCCTGCGTATGAAAACAGCGTTGCTGTTTTCAATATATTCGATTAGGTATGTGGCCTAAGAAAAGTCCAAAGTATACCTAATCGACTATAGCTGTTTACTAGGAAGGTGGAAGTAAAAAATCAACACAAATTACCTCATGAATATAAACCCCACATTCTAAGGTTAACATTATGGCAATGGCGAAGAGGTTTCGAAACCAGTCCTCAGAGCAAATTCTAGCCCATCTTTCAAATCTCCTCATAGAAGAATCAAATTATGCTCTTTACGTTGACCCCCTCGGCGTATACTTCGAGGTCAAAGAATCCCGGGGCAGCCCGCAAAAGAAAAAAGAATCCAAAAAGAAAACGAGGATAAAATCCGAGCAGTCACAGATGAAACCTCGCCTAATAAAACTCTCAAACACAAAAAAACGAATAAACCCAAAGATTAGAACAGTAAAAAAAGGAAGAACAGTAGCGCTGAAGAGGAGGAGCTATTGAAAAAAAGCTTTTACGCGTATCTTACTCGTTTTTCTATCGTCTTGGTTCGGTTGAACACAGATTTCGAGTCTTTGTAGTTTTTTTCGTAGGCGCTTGTGATTGCTTCCCAGATTTTATCTGCGTTTTTGGGGTGGCTTGCGTAAAGGGACTTTCGAAACACTACGATGTCCATGGCAAAGTCTTCGAGGCGATGGCTTACAAATGAGAGCCCGAAGTCGATGAGAAAGATCTTTCCGTCCTTCAAGATCAGATTCGAGGTTGTCAGGTCGTTGTGGATGACGTGATTTTCGTGGAGATCTGCTATCAGTTCCCCGATTTGGCCACCCAGTTTCTTGATCTTTTTTTCATCGACCTTTGAGAACTCCTCCTTTAAGGTGACTCCATCGATGTACTCCATGACTATCGTTTTCGCTTCAAGGTCTTCTTCAATCAATCTCGGCGCCGACACACCCGCCTCCTCGAGCCTCTTGAGTATTTTGGCTTCATGCTTCGTGCGCGCCTTCCTCAACCTATTGTCAAGCTGTGTTAAACGATACTTTTTCTCTACGCGCTCCTTCACCAACGAATCACCGTCTCGATACAGATTCGCCTCAGCTCCCTTAGCGATAAGATCCATGATGGCAAATCATTTAAAGAACATAAAATAAATAGATGCTGGAAGATGAAAGTCGGCTTTATTCAGACTGATCCAGGATTCATGAGGGTCGAGGACAACGTTGTCTCGGTGGTTGAGAAGATTAAAAGTGTAGACGCCGACCTCCTCGTCCTGCCTGAGATGTTTAACACAGGCTACAACTTTGAGAAGAGGGAGGACTTGGAGAAGGTGGCTGAACCTACCCCTTCTGGATATACTACTAAGGCTCTCATCGATGTTAGTAAAGAAACCGGGACTGCAATAGCTGCGGGCCTACCTGAGAGAGGAGACGACGGAAAACTTTACAACAGCGCAGTGCTCGTTGACGGAAATGACGTCCACCTGTACAGGAAGACCCATATATTTCACGAAGAAAAAAAGCTATTCTCCGACGGAGACACAGGATTCAACGTCTTCGATATTTCAGGTGTGAAAGTGGGTTTGATGGTGTGCTACGATTGGATCTTTCCTGAGGCAGCCAGGACGCTAGCATTAAAGGGAGCCCAGATAATTGCGCATCCAGCCAACTTGATCCTGCCTTACTGCCAGGACGCTATGTTGACGAGAAGCCTCGAAAACAGAGTGTACTCAGTTACGGCAAATAGGATCGGGACGGAAGGCCACCTCACCTTCACAGGGGCAAGCCAGATCATTGATACCAAAGGAAAAATTCTTTTTCGGGCGAAAACCGACGCTGAAGATACTAAGGTTGTGGAAGTCGACCCAAAAAAAGGGTTAGATAAGAACTTCACGACATTGAATCACTTGTTTGAGGACAGGAGACCGGATTTGTATGAACTATGACCGATAAGACTCGAAAGTTCTATTCCATCAAAGACGAAGTCCGCATCGTGGGATTCGATGATGGGCCGTTCACGTTCCGTCAGAAAGAACCGATCCTCGTGGTTGGAGCCATCACCCGCGGCGGAAGCTACCTTGACGGCGTGCTCTCGACAACTGTGAGCCCAGACGGCTTAGATTCGACAGAAAGGATAGTGGAGGTGATCAATAAGACCCGGTTCAAGGACCTGCGCATCATCATGACGGACGGCTTGTCCTTTGGGGGATTCAACATGGTCGACCTGCCAAAAATCTTCGATGAAACAGGCCTTCCCGCGATCTGCGTTGTCCGCGAATACCCCGACTTCGAAAAGGTAAAAAAGACCTTGACCGAATTATTCGACGACCACACGGAAAGATGGCAGTGCATAGAGAACGCAGGAAAACCTATTTCCGTAACCATACGACCTACCAAAAAGATCTTCATTCAATTTTCCGGCATCGCAGAAAGAGATGCCAAAGAGATAGTCAAAATGTCTGCAACCCACAGCCTCTTGCCCGAACCCATCCGGCTCGCACACCTCATCGCCCAGGGGATAGTTATGGGGGAATCAAAGGGCAAAGCTTGATCAAACACTTTTAATCCCTTCCCACAATATTGATAACAAGATGAGATTACGGTTTCGCGGACAGGTATCGCTCGAATATCTTATGACCTACGGCTGGGCCATCATGCTCGTCTTAGGCATCGTAATCATCGCCTGGAACATGGGCTATATCGACATCGCAGGAGAAGTTGAGCCGGGGCAACTGGGTTTTTGGGGTGTTGTCCCCTACGACTATGCTCTGCACACAGACGGGAGTTTTGATTTGATGCTGGAAAACCAGTTGGATCATCGAGTTGAAGTGAAACAAGTGGAGATGGTATTAGGTCAAGAGGAGAGGTCTGTTTGGGCCCCTGCAAATTGGGGCTTCATTGAACCAGGGAATGTTTCAGAACTCCATTCCTTGGACACCGATTTTTTCAAGAGGACACGAGGGAAAAACTATCGTCTGTTCATGAACATCACATACGAGGAAACAGAGATCGGTACGCCTCAAAGCCACATGTCTTCTGGTTGGATTTGGAGCTTCACCGAAAATTAATTTTTTTTTAATCAGTCAATTCCCTCTTTATTCAGCCTAAGTATCAAAGTGGCCAATCCCTCGCGCAGATCCTCAAGTTCATCTGAACCTAGCTCGAAGTCTACCTCATCATCGGATATGGAAAGTAACAGCCGGTTTAATTCTTCCAGTAATTCCCTTTGATTCATCGTTTCCTGAGGTGATATCTTTTTTGCTCCTTTTCTGAGAGAGCCATGGGATAAGGAATCAGAAGGATGACTCCCCAAAACGCGAAAAGGGAATCCACCAATCCAATGTGATTGCTTTCCGTGAATCTTATCCCTATGAAGTCGTGGAATAGGGAACCAAAAAATATCAATAATCCCAAAACAAAAATAATCTTTGCCTTTTTTTCGCTTAAACTCAATCTCAAAAGAAAGAACAAACTCATCAACATGACCCCGAAAAACAGAGAGATTCGGTCAAGTGGCCCATGTTTGGGGTACTTATTGAAAGTCAGACCCAGTGCGTCGTGAGTTAAGGCTCCAAAAAACAGGATGATGCCTAAGATCGCTAAATATACGACACGCTCTTCCTCGTCTCCGAAGAAAAAAAGTATGCATGGAATAAGCAATACTATCCCTACAAGAGAGACGAACAAATCGATTTTTCCGATTATCGTATTGGGGCTGAGATGAAAACCCAGAAAGTCGTGTAGGACCGCAAAGAGGAACATTATAATCCCCAGTACCGCAAGTGCGAGGATGGCCGGCCGGATGCTGAACATTAAGAGTATGGAGGGGATCATCAAGGTGACGCCCATCAAGGCGATGAATATGTCTGCCATGCCTATTTTTGGGTTCTCATATTCTAATCCGAACATGTCGTGGGTGAGGGCGCCGAAGAATGCGATTAAACCTAGAAATCCGAGCCCATAGATGATTAGGCGCAATTCAAGCTCTTCTTCCATACCTTAATATAGTACTATGATTAAATAAACTTTCGCTGGAAAGAATGTCTCTTCAAGAAGATCAACAAAGGGCAAGCCTCAAGAGGAAATCCGCTGATGAATTCAGCGATCAAGTCCTCTACGAACAGGCCATTCTGATTGCATCGATCGTCGGGATAGCCATTACGCTTCTCTGGAGCAGCGTAGGCAGAGTGGAATACGAGCCTTTTTCAGTCTTATACCTTGTTCCGGATTCCTACTCGAATTTTGTTTCGGAAGACATGATAACTTTTAGGTATGGGGTCCAATGTTTCGAAGATGGGCCCACTGGTTATATATTGAAATTCTACCTTAACGACGAAAATGTTGGCAGGAAAGAATTCAAGTTGAATCGTGAGCAGACC
>JBDREA010000021.1:0-2856 GCA_043820265.1 Candidatus Altarchaeota archaeon
ACAACCACAGCTACCTGGGAATTCAGGCCTAAAGGTAGCAACAACTATCATCCTCAACTTGATGTGAGAGTTTCCTACGAACGATCTGAGTCCTGCAAACTAGTCGGTACCGGAAAATTCACAGAAACTAAAGAAATTCAAATCATGGTTTGTGACTAGAAAAGAGGTCTTCATGCTACTCCAAAAACCCACCGACGCTGAGCACTACCGCAGTAAAATCAGACTAACCAGATGCAGGTGGTGCGGTGCCGACCTATCAAAAGAACGCATTCGGATGTTCGCATGCCCAGATGCTTGGAAAATTCCCGGCAGAGAAGAAACCTGGATGCTCTACATCACATGCCCTGAATGCCACTACGATTGGTATCTTAATAAGCTGGGAGTAAAATTGCCTATATAAGAGACTTTTCTAATTTACTTTAGTCAGCCTCGCGTCATTTCGTAAATTAACTATCGGCTGTAGCTGGTTGACATAATTCCTAGAAAAAAAATGTTAAAAAATCTTTGCCTCGCGCGTATAGGAGGATTTTATGGATCCACTAAAAATTGAAAAGTATCGAGACTTTAAAATCGAAATCTATTCCGATGGATGCAGCGAAGACCCGCGAGAAGCATGGGACAATCTCTGCACTATGATCTGTTTTCATAAACGCTATACTCTTGGCGATAAACATGACTTTAGCTCCTCAGACTTTCAAAGCTGGATTGAACTCAAAAAAGCTTTAATGAAAAACCATGGCGCCTACCTCATCGAACCTCTCTTCATGCTCGATCATAGCGGAATCACCATTAGGATGGGATATGGATTCGGAGATGTCGACCCACAGGGCTGGGACTGGGGCCAAATTGGCTACATCTGGACAAGCCGGGAAAAAATCCTTAAAGAATATGGTGTTAAAAGGATAAGCCCAGAAATCAAGGAAAAAGTTCAACGAATTATGCAATCCGAGATCGAAATCTATGACCAGTATCTTAGAGGAGAAATCTACGGATACACAATTGAGGATCCAGTTGGCGATTCTTGCTGGGGCTACTATGGATATGATTTTGAGAAAAATGGCCTGCTGGATGACGCAAGAAATGCTATCGACTGGTATATTGAGCAAACCGTTCAAATGAGGGCTGAAGCGAATATAATGGAGGTAGGAAATTGATTGAATGCAGAGGACGAAATGGGTGGTTTAAATTAGATCATACTGAAACCATCGTCGGCAAACAAGATACATTCATTTGTTTGTATTCCAAAATCCATGGAAAAGTCGCACCCATCATGCTCACAGGCTCCAAGGATGAGCTCCTTACGCTACTTAACAATATAATCGATGGAATTAAGAAAGGAGAGTTTCAAAAATATGTCAGCTTGAAGAAAGGAGTAGGAAAGCCATGATAACCAAAAAGGATTACGAGACCGCCATAACTGTCCAAGATGCATGCAACCTATCAGGCGTGGTGTATTCATTCGCGGAGATCCTGAAAAGGATGTGTGATGCTAGAATGGATACCAAGGCAAGAAACGAACATCCAATCAGCAAATTATTTGCAGACAAGATAGCCGACCTGGCAAAAGTACGTACCTATGATGAATACAGTAAAGCATACGATGCCTGTCTTAAAGAAGTAGAAAAGGAGAAGCCATGATCCACTACTATTACCTCCACACCAACGGAGATCTCATCCATAAAAACGCCATTGTCGTCGACGCAGATCCGAACTATTTCGACAGTGATTTCGTTAAAAAAGTCTGGAAACTTGACGATACGGACCGGGGAACTGCATGGGTCCTGTGTATCGAAGCACTCGCACTTGGAGCACGACGAGAAAGAATTCTGGAACTCAAAGAAAAATGGAAGCTCACTGATGAGAATGCAGATATATTTGTCAAAAAGGCCGGCCTGAAGCTTTTCAAAGACGGCGAACATTTCTGCGCGGCATTCGGCGACTTTGTCGATGTTCATGAAAGCCAATGCGGGTTCGGGGCTACCGCGCTTGAGGCGCTGGCGGAGTTGGCGAAGGGAGGGCTCCTTGAATAATTTCTACCCAAAATGCGGCCAGGAGGACGACGGATCGTGCGTAGTTGACGAAGATCTCCCTCTCCAGCTCTACCACGGCGACAACGGTGTCCATGACTTCTGGGAAAGTCCAGATCACAAACTCATACTTTTTAGAAATCCCGGGAAGACACGATGGCAGATCTGGAAAGGTGTCTGGGACGCATGCCTCGGCACCCACACATTTCTGCCGGCGGCTATCAAGCTTGCGGAAGAAGCACTCGGAATTGAAATACAACTCATCTATTCAAAGGAATGGGTTCGAGTAGATGAGGATAAAGACATGGTGTTACAGGAGGTAAAGACATGAGCTACTGGAGCCATAACCCCGAACTCTATGATGAGATTATTACCAAAGCGCTGCCTGAGGAATGGCACGAGAAAGTCGAGAGTGGGGAAGTTGAACTCACTGACGTGCCTGAGGACATTTTCTATCGAGCGGCTGTTGAGGGTGAAAGGGAGTACTGGGCTGGCCTGGCGGATGATGCGAAGATGAGGAGAAAGACATGATCTTTAAACTTAACTTCAACTGCGACAACGATATCTTCAGAATCAATCCCGAGACGGAGATTTCACGAATCCTGATTGACATTGCCCAGGAGATTCTGCTGGGGAGGACATCAGGCATTATTCTAGATGCCAATGGTAATATGATTGGGTCGTGGGGGATGGAGGAATGAAAACACTTGTAAGACATTGGGGTCCAGGCTGCTACGATCTTGCTCATCCAAATGAAAGGTCTGAAGGTTGGAAACTTACATTCGATCCAGCTGATCCAGAACATACGACCATAACGTTTGATTACATG
>JBDREA010000022.1:0-16207 GCA_043820265.1 Candidatus Altarchaeota archaeon
TCTCAATGGCAATAAACGACAATAAAAACAATGCCGATGCTGCAGGTAAGAATTCCGCCCCATAAACCAATTTGATGAAAATATCTGATGCCAACGTGAGGCCTAGGATTGCAAGAAGGGAGAAAACAAGGCAGTATTTAAGGGAGTGGGCGAAGATGCTTTCGATTTTTTCTTTTTCATGTCTCTCGTGTGTTTCGGAAAAAAATGAGAAGAGCACCTTAGACGAGATTGGAATCAGTAAGCCAATGGCTGAGACCCACATGAACCCTATGCGATAAAACCCTGCGGCAAGAGTGCTGTCATATACCCCTATTATCAGTGATGAAATCCACTGTAAAAGCAGCACTCCGAGATATCCAAAACTCCCGTAGAAGGTGTATCTTTTGATGCCTGAGAAATCCAACTTAGACTTCTTATCAGATAGTGTTACGCCTCCCAAGAAATAAAGTAGAAGGAGAATCGACAAAAGACCTGCAATCGAAGTTCCAAGGATGACACCCACATAGTCATGGAAAAGGAATACTAGAAGGACAGAAAAAATTATCCTGAGAGAATGGTACAAAGTATAGGAATAGAGGACTTTCCTATTCATCTGGAGACCAACAAAAAGGTTTCCCAACAAGACGAACAAGGAGTAAAAAAACACGTAAAGCGCGCTGACCCTAACACCATAGGATAAAGTTGCATCTCCCAGCAGGTGTAATGCAACAAGATCGGATAGGAGGTAAAGCAAAGCAGAGGCAGAAAGCGCCAATACGAGTTGTGTTTTGACGAAAAACCCAACATAGGATTTGACGTTCCCTTTCACTATCCCCGCAGACACGAACTTGACCGCAGTAGTATCAAGGCTGAAAGAAGCCAGAAAAACCCACATATTTGCGAGGGCAAAAACCACGCTGTAGTATCCGAAACCCTCCGCTCCGAGGATCCATGGAAAAATCACGGCCGAACCCACTCCACCGCCGAACATGGCGAGCTTAACGGCCACTCCCCAGATATTTTCGGTTAATAGTTTCTTATACCAAGGGTCCATCGTTTTTTTAATTGATGCCAAACCTGATCTTTAGAAGGGAAATTGCCATCTTATGCGCGAAAAATAACCTGAACGTAGAGAACTTTGTATGCCTCCAAGTAACAGGGGCCTCTAATATCGAATGGCCTTTTTTCCTTAGCCTCCAAAGGAGCTCTACATCAAACTCGAAACCCTTAGTTCTGATTTCTGATAAGATATCCTCTATTGCTTTTCGACTAAATACCTTCGCTGGACATTGGGTGTCTCTAATATTCAGATAAAAGACTGTTCTGACAAAGAGATTGAATGCCAGGCTAGACACAATCCTTGCGAGAGGCTGCTTTACAGGAACCTTTGAATCAGGAAGCCTTCTTGAACCAATGACTGCCTGATTTTTTTCCGTGAGAAGCTCAAAAAGTGATTCAAGATCCTCCGGTTCGACTGCCAAGTCTGCATCAGTAAATCCGATATATTTTCTTTTTGCTATCTTGAATCCTTCGAGTATTGCCCCGCCTTTCCCTAGTCCTTCGGGGAAAACAACATAAGATATCTGTTTTTGTTTTTTTGCGATCTTTGAAACGATTTCTTCGGTTCCGTCGACGCACCCGTTCAATATCACAATGATCTCTGAGTCGGAAAAATAATTCGAATACTTCCAAAGCGTACCCTCTATCCTGCGTTCTTCATTGTAGGCAGGGATGACGATCGAATAATCCTTTTTTTTCATGGACTCCAACCAAAAAAAATTGTTTGAGATACTATATTGATTAGATAAAGATAGGCAAAGAGGTTATTAACCGTCTAGCCTAGAGCTACTTCTTCATAAATCCAAGAAGGAACCTGAATCCCTTGAAATACCTTTTAACGTCCTCCCAGGAACGCAGATGCAATAGCAGATTGATGATGGTTTTAGGTCTAAAATAGAAATCGCGGTTCGCCTTTTTCTCTAATTTCGCGATTTGCTCCTTGTTTTGATAGCCATGGGGGATAAAAACCGGCTCCCAACAATTGTATTTTGAATAATCAATCGACTTAGACCCCCATTTTTCTGCATCATCGAACAATTTCGTCCCAGGATAAGGGGTTGTGATGCAAAATTGAGCATATTCAGGATTCAACTCCTTTGCGAAGTCGATGGTCTTTTGGCCGAGCTCAGGAGTTTCGCCCGGTAAAGCAATCATAAATGACGCCCTGACCTCTATGCCCACCTCCTTGCACCAGCGGTTGGCATTCCGGATATCAGCTAAGGTTATACCCTTATTGATGTTATCGAGCAACTGCTGGTCTCCGGACTCAAAGCCGAAGAATATGTTCCAGCAACCCGCCTCCCTCATCTTTTGCAGAAGAGGTTTCGTCACAGAGTCCGCTCTCGCATAACACGTCCAGGTAATGTCAACGTTCCTACCTATCAGATCATCGCAGAATTCGTTCATCCAGTCCTTGTTTGTGGTCATCATGTCGTCCCAGAAGGAAATCTCTCTCGCACCATACCTTTTTTTTAGGGTGCTGATTTCATCAACAACTTTTTTCGGGCTCCTAGCCCTTATCTTGCGGCCGAATATAGCATTGTTGGAGCAGAAGCTGCAGTTGTAGGGGCACCCCCTTATAACGACCATGTGGACTACAGGCTTCCTCTTATACTGATTTGGGAGGGGAATATATTTTTCTATTGGAACAAAATCTCGTGCCGGAAAAGGGAGGGAATCCAAGTCCTTTATCAGGGCCCTGGTTTTGGTAACCTCGATTTCCCCATCTTTGTGAAAGTATATGCCGTCGATATTTTTTAGTTTTTTATAGTTATGTAAAAAAGCTTTTTGATCGTATTTTTCTTGCTTCAAGGATTTCATCAGCTCGATTATCGTGACCTCACCCTCCCCCACCACCCCTATATCAAAGCATTTATATCTTTTCCTGTCTTCTTCGCTCATGATGGTTACATGGTGTCCTCCAAGGAGAATGAGTGTGTCAGGAAACTTCTTTTTTATGCTATCAGCGCATTCAACTGCCCTGTGGAATATCGGGGTGATCGCTGAAAGTCCGATCACCTTTGGCTTTTTTTCTCCGATGTATTTGTTGACCTCCTCGAGTCCCCACCCATTTATGAGGGAATCGATTACATCGACGGAGTAGCCCTCGTTTCTTAGGACTGCAGCAAGAGAAAGTATTCCGAGAGGCGGAAGGTGTCCCCCAACGTCTCCGACGTCTCTTTGCCCGTATCTCTCATCGACTGAAAGAGGCGGATACACCAACAGTATGTCTAGTTCTGTCATTTCCTTCTTAAGATAACTTCTGTATAAATATCACACCTTCAATAAATATCGATGAATTATCAGAAAAAAGAATAACCATTGATCTGAAGAAAAACGATGGACGGTAAAGGTAAAAAGTTACTGCTGCTGGTTTTGGTCATTTCCCTTGCCGTCCGTTTATGGGACATCGACAAACCGGTGGAAATCATCGACGAATCGACATATTACCGGGCAGGTCTTGTCTATTGGTTCAATATCGTGAACCTGGATTTCAAAAGAGAATCCTGGATGGTAAATGAAGAGCATCCGCCCCTTGCAAAATATATTTATGGGTTTGCCAATGGAGCCTACTTGTTCACAAAACATCCTGAATTGATCAGTAGCGGATATGATCGAGCATTAGAGATACTTGGCGAGGAAAAATATGTTATCCCAGGCAGGTTTTTTTCCGCTTTTATGGGGGCTTTAACGTGCGGTATAGTGTTTCTTTTGGGTGTGGAGCTATTTGATAGGAAGACCGGTCTTTTGGCTTCGCTGATTTTGTGTTTTTTTCCGTCTTTTATAGCGCACACGAAGCTTGCAACAATGGATTCTCCGGTGGTTTTTTTCTCGACGGTAGTAGTGTATTTTTTTGTTTTGGCAATGGGTCGGAAGCGAAATAACGGATATTATCTTGTTGCAGCCCTATTTGGTGGATTAGCCCTTTCCTCTAAACTTAACGCCATTCTCCTAATCGCTCTGCTACCTATCTTCTATCACATCAGGTACTCGAAGGATTCAGATTACAGAATTTGGACTACTTGGCCGACTTATCTCAAACTCTTCCCCTTAATCTGCTTTGCGATTTTGTTTTTGATCTGGCCTTGGCTTTGGAGCAATCCCGTATTGAACTTCCAGCATTCCTTCTTGCACTGGTCTGAACACCAAATCCCAAAAGAATACTTTCTTGGGAAGTACTCAAATTTACCTATCCATTACTTTCTAGTTTATCTTCCCGTAACAACCCCCACCCTGTTGATGTTGCTACTATTTCCAGCCTTTATGAAACTAGTGCAAACTCGGGACAAGAATATTTTCTTGGTTATAGCATGGATGATATTGATTCTATTATTCCATTCGCCTTTGAGGATGAAACAGGACGGAGTAAGGTACATTCTAATGATTTACCCCCCTCTTTCACTCCTAATTTCTGTCGGCGCATGGCATCTTAGCTCCTTCATATCTTCCCGATTAAAGGGTATTAAACAAGCCAACTTAGACCTGGCTGTTGGAGGACTGCTTGTATTTTATCTTTTAATCTCAGCCGCATTAATCCACCCCTACTACCTGGACTACTACAATGGCCTGGTCGGAGGACCAAAGGGGGTCTATGAAGGGAGACTTTTCGAATTCGGATGGTTTGGAGAGGGAGTCGGAGAATCAGTCACTTACGTAAATGAGAATGCTCCGGAGAAATCCAGTGTAGCATACTTATTGACCCAGGATCTGGCGGCCCCAAAGGTCAGAAACGACCTCGATGTGTTTGGGGGCTTTCCCGGAAGGACTTTCTCTCAGGAAAACAACTGGAGCTTCATCCCAAGCTCAAATCAAGCCTATGAGAGCCTGACTCAAAGCGGAAGGCTTCCGGATTATCTGGTCGTCAATACGGCATACCGCTGGAACAACTTGGAGCAGAGCAGGGTTGTGGAGGACATATTGGAAAAAGAGTATACACTGGAAAAATCGTTTTTAGTGGATGGAGCCCCTTTATCCCAGATCTACAGAAAAAAATGAACGAAAGCCCAGAATATGTTCGTTTGAGTTGGGCTGCGGCGATGACGCTTGGATTTGAGCCTGGGAGGTTCTATCGGGATGCTAAACTTTACTGCATAAATCTACTTTTAACCTACAACGACGGTTGTAAAGGTTCATGTTCGTACTGCGGACTTGCAGCGAATCGTAGGGAGGAATTCAAAAGCTCAGTGGATTCCCAAAGTTTCATCCGAGTAGGTTGGCCGACTTATCCCATTGAAGAAGTAGCTTCTCGTATCCCAAAAGTTTCACACGCTGAGAGAGTATGCGTTTCGATGGTAACTCACCCCCGCGCTTACAAAGACACCTTAACAGTTCTTGAAACAGTTTCCTCAAAATCTAACATCCTACTCTCGGCCCTCATCACGCCCACCCTTGTTTCAAAGCGGATTCAGTTTGAGGAACTCCGAGACGCTGGAGTCGATTGGATTGGGATAGCAACAGATACAGCGACAAATGGACTATTCGACAAGCTTCGAGGAGCAGGAGTTAATGGACCTCATCGCTGGGAAAACTATTGGGAAGCTATCGAGAATGCAACGAGAGCGTTTGAGGGGGTTAGCGTCCACCTGGTTGCTGGTCTCGGAGAAACAGAAAAAGAGATGGTTGGAGCAATCCAGAAAGCCAGAGATTTAGGGGGAGACCCCCATCTGTTTTCCTTTTACCCGGAAGAGGGGAGTGCAATGGAGTCCCACCCACAGTTCCCCAACTCAGCCTATAAAAGACTTCAATTGGCAAGGTATTTGATTGTGAATGACTTAGTAAGAAGTGATCAACTAGGATTTGATGGGGGCGAAAGGATCTTGGACTTTGGAGTAGAAGGTGGGATAATAGATGATGCGATTAACTCAGGGACTCCATTCACTACCAACGGTTGCCCGGGGAAAAACGGCGAAGTAGCCTGCAATAGACCTTATAGTAATTGCACACCCAGACAAGCAGCGGCAGGGGAGCTGAGAAACTATCCTTTTCACCCAACAGTGGAGGATATCCAAAATATCAAACAAGAACTAAAAACCTATTGACATGAACTGGAGACTACTGGATTTTGGACCTCTGACCGCGGCTGAAAACATTGCCTGGGATAAGTCGCTACTTGTTTCAAGCTCAAACGGCAAATCCTCGCCTACTCTTCGTTTTCTACAATTTAAACCGAACGCAGTTCTTGTCGGACGCCATCAGAGAGTCGAAGATGAAGTTCGAACCGAGTACTGTAGGCAAAAGCAGATCGACGTCAATAGAAGAATCACTGGAGGTGGTGCGATATTTTTCGATGAAACTCAACTAGGATGGGAGATTATCGCTAATCGAGGATTATTGAAGGGGAAATCTATTGAGCAGGCATATGAGTATCTATCCGCTCCGGTCGTAACCGCATTGAATAACCTAGGCATTAATGCTTCTTTTCGAGCGGTAAACGACATCGAAGTCAAAGGGCGAAAGATTTCAGGGACAGGCGGGGCGACAGATAAAGATGCATTTCTATTCCAGGGGACATTGCTCACCGACTTTCCAGTCGAAGAGATGATAAAGAGTCTTCGTATTCCAGTGAAAAAACTCCAAGACAAGGAGACACAATCATTAAAGGAAAGAGTGACGTGGCTGAACCGAGAACTTGATGAACCACATACCCTAAATGATCTAAAAAAAGCACTAGCGGATTCTTTCTCAACTCAGCTCAAGGTAGAGATCCAAGAAGGAGAAATTAATTATGATGAGAAGGGACTCTTTCAGCGACACTTCCAGGAGGTTTCATCAGATGAATGGATATATCCTAAAAGGATGAGAACTCAAAGCAGCAATTTCTTCACCGCATCTCTAAAAGCTAGGGGAGGATTGATTCGGGTTGCAACCTCGATTAAGTCCCCTAGCCCAAGATTGCAGAGCACACTATTCACCGGCGACTTCCACATCCAACCTGAAAGGTTTGTCTGCGACCTTGAAGCAAAGTTGAAAAATGCTAAAGCCTCGCCTGATGAGATCGAAAGTATAATTAAGAAAACATTCAAGCAAACAAATCTAGAAGCTCCTGGAATTTCACATTCAGATTTCTCTTCGGTTCTTCTTAACGCAATCGAAAAACAAACACTAACAGGATATGGGCTAACACCAAGTGAAGCAGATAAGATAATGTTGGTTGGAATCACCTTTAAAAAATGGCTTACCCTTCCAGTATCTCTCGTACTTGTTCCTTATTGCTCTAAGAAGCCAGATTGCGATTACCGTGAAAGAGAGGATTGTGTAGCCTGTGGACAATGCTCAGCAGGCGACTTATACTCCGTCTCTGAAAGATTAGATTGTGACGCTGTCGGTGTTTGTTCGTTTGAACACCTCATGGAAAACCTCAAAAGGGCAAAGCGAAACGGGATCCAATCATACTTCGGATTATGTTGCACGCCCTTCTACGAGAAACATCAACCGGAACTTGAAGAAATTGGAATCCCAGGGCTCCTAATCGACATAGAAGGTGAGACTTGCTACGACCTAGGCCTTGAAAAAATGGCCCACCTCGGAAGATTTGAAAGCCAAACCGAACTACCCCTAACGTTGATAGAAAAAGTCCTCGTCTTGAAATCCAAACAAAACAAGGCTATTCCCTCTTAGTTTTCTTTCGAAGACTTTGGATATATTCTTCCTTAGATTTTGCATCCTTTAGGATATCACGATCGTTGACGCTTCGACGTAGACGTAGGAGTCCTTGTTTTTCAAGGAGTCCATTGTAGAGCGAAGGTAAACCGCCTTCCGGGTCAGATAGCATTTTTCCAATGGTTTCAGCTGCGACCTGTCCACTGTGAACTGCTTCGTATATCCCTTCACCTGTTAGAGGCCAAACAAACCCTGCAGCATCTCCGACAAGGAGAGTCCTCTTAGTTGCTAGGTTAGGAAGAGGCCCTGAGAGGGGAATAACATGAGATTTAATTGAGGATATAATCCCGCCTTCGATTTTTTGTTTTACTTCAGGTTCTTCGAGGAATTTTTTGAAAAATGATTTTGGGTCTTTTTTGAATCTCGAGGACGTCGAACCGACTCCGACTTTTATGTGATCCTTGTGTGCACTTATCCACCCGTAGCCTTCATCGATGATGCCGGGGTAGTAAACGTCGAACCAACTTTCCATCCTGGCTATTATATCATCTTCACTCAATGAAACGTCGACTTGAAGTGCAATTGCCAAATCTTCTTTTCTTGGCCCATCCAGACCAACTCGTTTTCTAATCGATGAAGTTGAACCATCCGCTGATATGAGAAATTTTGAGGGAAAAGAATGTATTCCTGTTTGAACCAAAACCTTATTTTCTTCTTCCATAACATCTATGACCTTCACGCCGTCAATGAGCTCAACTCCTGCGTTCCTTGCTTTTTCAACCATCCATCCATCGAATTTTTTCCTTGACACAATAAAACCTGGCCGATGAAATTTTGATTCCACCACTAATCCCTTTGGAGAGTGCAAACGATATCCTATGAAATTCCTTTCAACAATATCAGATGGAATCTCGCCAAGTAGATGGTTTATCCTTTCAGGAAGTACACCAGCACAAAGCTTGTTTCGCGGAAGTTTTTCTTTTTCGAGAAGTAGCACACCAATGCCATTTTGAGCCAACTTTTCAGCTGCCGAACACCCCGACGGGCCTGCTCCAACAATGACAACGTCGTATCTTTCCATCTCGTTACACTTTTAGTGCATACTCAGCGCAACACACTGTCTTGAAGTCTATGGCCAAACCTAATTCTTTTGCTTTTTCGTGTGCTTCCCTTGCCGGATGAGCGACTGCATTCACCCCAGCTTCAATTGAGAGTGGGTCGAGGATGTGTTTGTGTTGGCGGGGTCTAGCACATCCTAAAACGATCGGGATTTTAGGCATTACAATTCTTGCGACTGCTACAAATTTAGCCATCGCATCTGCACTTGGAGGTTTGGTCGAATCCATTGGAGTCCCTGAGAAGGGCATTAATCCGACAAGGACAAGCACCTCAGACTTCGCTTTTGCGATAAATTCCAGGGCTTGAAATTCGCCGCTCCACAAACCATAGTTTAATCCCATAACGATGTGGGGGGCAGTTTTTACACCAGCGTCCTTTAGGTGGAGGAGTAAGTCTAGATATGAGGAGGCAGGAGTATCCAAATGATAAATCCTTTTAATCGTTTCCCCATCTCCTAAGACATCAATTAATGCGACGTCGACCCCTGAAGACGCAAGTCCCTGTGCAGTTTCTTTATCAACCAACCCTGTATGAACTGCGAGGAGAAGGTCGGTTTCCTCTTTGATTTCTTTAAGCGTGGGTAAAAACTTATTCAAGGGAACCTTACCAGTAGCATCAGCTCCTCCGCTAACTAAGACGCCTTTTGCACTAGAAGCTGAAAGTGTTAATATAAGTTCTCTTAGTTTTTTAGGAGTTCTAGCAGGAAGCATCTCTCCAAGTAGTTGTTTTCCGCAGTGGTCGCAGTCTAGGGCACACGCGTTTCCAGTAATCGAGATTGCTGGGAAGTCTTCTGAACGATTAGAGTATCCTCCCACATTATAATGTATGAATCCCGGAGCATAGAAGTCGATTGAGTCCGGAAAATTTATCTTCCTTGTCCTCCAAGCATGAGATAACAATTCATTCAAGCTCGAATTCCGAAATAAATCCTCTGCTTTTGCGGCAAGCATGTTCACATTTAAGATAAACAATCTAAAAAACGAAGCGATTAAAACGCAAAATTCCACCAGTTTAAGTTTCCGGTATAGAATTACCAGTGGAACACAACGGAGTAAAGCTCGGGTGTGTATCCAACCAGAGGTCAAACACATTTACGTATAAGGAACACCGCAGAGGGTGGTGGTCCTTCATATAGTCGACTTACCTAATGGGTCTTGGTATGAGCATGGTCACTGCTGTCTCGTATATGTCTTAATGGCGCGTTGACGCCATCCTTAAAGCAAAAAAACGAGGGGATTAAATAGCTTAAGGAGCATCTTTTATTGACATGATTTCTTTGCCGACGGTATTCTTTTTGGGTGTCGTTTTTATAGGACTCCTCGTTTATATTTGGAAAAAAAATAAAGGTTCAGGAAGTCGGGGGACGGTATTTAGAATCATTGTTGTCGCCTTTGTACTTTTCTTCTTGGGCGTTTTTGCGTTTTCGTTTCATCAGCAGGGCGTAGTCACCGACAAGGCAGTGTATGCCCGAGGAGAGCCCGTGACGGCAACCTTAACGGACGTCAGATTCATCCGGCATTGCTATGAGCCGTTTCACGCAACCTATTATCGAAGGGAGGGGATGGAGTGGGTGAAGGTTGGTAAGCTCCCCAATGAGTATTTATGCCTCAACGGTGAAAAAAAGTATCCGATAGAGGTAAACATCGGCGTTACCTGCAACGTTGATTACATCCCTTACCCGCCTGTGAAAACCCTCCATTTCACCTGGCGCCAGGACGAATACATCCAAATGGGCACGGTAAGCGAGTGCGGCGAAGGAGGATTCTTAGACTCCTATCCCGCCTACTCAAAAACCATCGCGTCTGCCGGCACCTACAAGGTGGTCGTCGGAGAATCAGAGGCAGTATTTGAAATACGTGAAATCCATTAAGGTAAAGATGAACTATGTTACAGCAGTATCTCATTTGTCGGGTTGGCTGGTCGATGCCCGTTTGGTCGGGAAGGCGGCGGTTTTTTCGTTGGGCTTGGAGACTAAGGTTACGGTTGAGGAAGCTGATAGGAAGGGGATCATAGTAGAAGGACTTAGAGGGAACGTAAAAGCAAAGGGGGGGAAAATCGTTAGAGCAGTCGCTGCCAAGGTCCTCAAAAAGAACAGATCCAAAAAAGGTTTGAGATTTTCGATAGCCTCGGCGAAAAAATCCATTGAAGGACTTGGAGCAGAGGAGTCAATCGCCGCAGCAACCGCTTTGGCAACTTATGGAATCCTTGCAAGAGGCCAGGGCTCAGGTATGTTTGAATTTCAGGTTGACAAGACGTTGAGAAGGCAGTTCGTCCAGATAAAAGGAAGAGTCATCCCAACCGAAGAGATGATCGAGGATTGCCTTGCCGCCGTTCCAACCCTATCTTTCACTCGTCTCGCAGTTAGCTTTTACGGTGGATTCGTCGTCGCCGACGAAAAGAAAAGAGAGACCCTCAGAAGAGGCGAGATGGAGGAGAAGATAACCTGTGAGATCCTCCCTCTAAAAGAAAAACCTCTCCCCGCCAGTTCCTTCACTTCAGAAACTGAAATCGTCTGGGCTGAAGCATTAAAAGGAAACCTATATACGGCTTCAAACCTGAATGCAATCCTTAATTGTTCAAACCATCAACTCCTCGAAAAAACAAAAAAACAAAAAGGAGTTATTTCTTTATCCTACTCCCCCCCCACCCTTATCGTCCTACACCGAAAAAAAACAAAAAAGGGAAAAGAAGAAGAGACGAAAAAAGGGGGAAAAATCCCCATAAACAACGAACCCGTACGAATCCAAAAAAAACCCAAAAGGATCCTAAGGATAAGAGAATTCCTCGAACTCAAACCAGAAGGAGAATGGAAGTGGATTTAATTTAGTGGGATGAGTTCTTTTTTTCTTTTCTTTCCTTTCCCAAAAGGAACCAGTTCATCCGCTCTTAATGTCAGTTTGTGTTTGCTTCCCTGTTTCGTTCCTCTAAGCATCATAAGTTTTTCAACTCGAGGCCCGATTATGAATCTGTGGGTGTTCCATTCTGGGACAACTTTTCCGTCGAGACCGCAGTCCTTGGATAATCTTTGCACTAGGATGTGTGGGTCGAGGTGTTCGAGGAAGTCAGCTGCGATGGTGACGTATTCCTTTTGGGATATTGGACGATAGCTTCCTTTCTGGTATTGTTTTAGGATCTTTGTGTCCTTCATCACCAGCATCGGGTAAAGCTTTACTGCGTCAAATCCCAGAGAAGATGTGATTCGAGCAGTCTCAATCATCTCTGATGGAGTCTCGTAGGGAAGCCCCATTATCAGGAATGCAAGAGTGAGGATTCCCCTCTTCCTGCACTCCTTTACGACGCGGATTGTTTCTGCGACTCCGTGCTGTCGGTTCGTTGCCTCTTCTGTATGGAAGTGGAAGCTTTGCTGGCCGACTTCGATCCAGACCTCATAACCTTTCTTGACGTAGTCTCCGAGTAAGTCTAGGACTTCATCGGGTAGGCAGTCAGGTCGGGTTCCAATAGATAATCCAATCGCGTCCGGATGATCAAGTGCTGAATCAAAAACTTTTTTGAGTTCAGGAACCGGGAGGTAAGTATTCGTAGCAAAAGCGATATAGACAATGGCTTTTTCCCCCGCCCCCTTCTTTTTGTAATAAGAAATCTGGTTTTTCAGTTGGCTCTTCAAGCTTTTCCCCATCACAGGCCGAAAGCTTTCGTATGTGAACTGACGAGCCTGGGCCGGGCAGAAGACGCATCCCGTCGAGGAGAGTCGCCCGTCCCAATTTGGACACGTGAACTCGGCATTAAAAGGAACCTTGAAGACGTTGTAGCCATGGGTTGCCCTGACGTAGTCGCCGAAGTGGGCGTAGAGGTGGCCCTGCCCATACAACGAGTCGATGGCTTTTTTATCGATCTTTCTCTGAGTCAAAGAGCCGTTGATAACGCCAGTGGATTTCATATTTGTGGGATTTATTCATGAAGTTCCTAGTAAATAATGATGTTACTTTGTATCCTATGATGAATCGGCAACGAAAACAACCTCAAAGGACGCTTACAGCTGAGGAGCAGCTATCATTGATGATCGCCCGCTTGAACATTATGCAAAAAAAACCAGTACAGGGGGATCCCATCTTCATCTCAAAACCCACAAAAAACGGGGGCAAGCTTTTGCTTTTATCGAACCGAGAAAGGATGAGGTCCTGGCTTGAACCTGAAAATTGGATAGGAAATGATAGACATATAATCAAACAGAAAATTTCCCACAGAGAACTTTTTTCAGTAGAAACGAATGAGATAGATGATAGAAAGGTAAAAATAGTTGTTAAGGGCGTTGTTGATAAAGTCGCCCAAATTAAGAGACTTAGGGTTTTAATTCCCGGCTATGGTAAGGACATTGACTTCGATGATGTAAGAGAACGTATGAGAGAAATAACAAAAAAAGAGGTGGAAACAGCATGGCATATCAGAACAAAGACGGGGCAGAGGTGGGAAACACCTTATGGTTTATACATAGATCCAAAGGGAAACTCATATGCCTTGTTTAAATTTGAAGAAGGTGAAACAGCAGATATAGGTGAACTAGATCCTGATCATGCTGGTGAATTTAGAACCGTAAAATCAGAATTTGCCCAAAAAGCTAAAAGAGAAGGGATCAAACTTGGAAGGGATGTCTATAATTTTGACAACTGGCTTGTGGCCAAACATCCGAGAACTGGTAAAACTCTCTTCCGAGGATTAGATACAGAGGATCATAAGGTTCTAAATTCAAGATCAAAGACCATTGAAAGAGAATAGGATTGACTTACCCCTGGTTCTCTGGGATGCCCTTTTTTTATTAACTGGATTTCCTATTTCTTTGAGGAGAAGATGATTCAACCAAAAAAGGCTGTCAGGCGAATGCGACCTTATCATCCACCCATTGAGGGTAGAAGAGATAAGCTTAGACTCGACTTTAACGAGAACACGGTCGGGTGCTCGCCGGCGGTAGTTAAAGCGATTAGAGCCTTGAAGGCCGGAGACCTTGCGACCTACCCAGAGTACACCCTGTTTCGGAAAAAGCTTGCCAAAAAACTCGGTGTAAAGTTCGATGAAGTAATGGCGACGAACGCCTCAGACGAGGCCATCAAGTGTGTCATGGACACCTACCTTGAACCAGGTGACGAAGTAGTCCTACCAGAACCAACGTTCGCGATGTTCAGGTTCTACGCAGAAGTGGCGGGTGCCAGGATAAAACGAGTCCTTTATAATAAAAAGGATTTATCGTTTCCCACAAAGAAGGTCCTCGCATCATTAACGAAAAAAACCAAGATAGCAGTCCTCGTAAACCCCAACAACCCAACAGGCACTCCTATAAAGAAAAAAGATATTGAGGAAATCATCAAAAAAGCGAAAAAGAACAAGACCCTTGTGCTTCTCGATGAGGCCTACAGCCAGTTCTCGAAAGCAAACAACCTGAGGTTCTATAAGAAATACGACAATCTCGTCATCATCCAGACGTTCAGCAAAGCTTTTGGCCTCGGGGGGATGAGGATAGGCGTAATCGTCAGCCGAAAGGAAAACATCGAAACCCTCCAAAAAGTCAACTCCCCCTACTCCGTCAACGTCGCATCGGTTGCGGCAGCGATGGCAGCCCTAGATGACGGACTGTACGTGAAACGCTACGTCGGAGAAGTCCTAAAAAACAAAAAGGACCTTGAAAAAGTCCTCGACGAATTGGGCGTAAAGTATTATCCAAGCAAAGGAAACTTTGTTCTCGCTAACTTTGGACGCGGCTCAAAGACGATCGAAAGTCAACTAAGAAAGAAAGGAATCCTTGTAAGGGACCGGTCAAGCGATCCCCTCCTAAAGGGATGCATCAGGATGACTGTGGGGACGGATAGACAGAATAGACAGCTTATTGATGCTCTAAAGGATATCCTAAAAAAGAAATGAACAGATTCTTTGTTCAAGGCACAAAGAAGCTATTTTCTCTCACAAAAACAAAGATTAGGCTGGCAGAAGAAGCAGGGACTGATAAGACGAGACCTTCTCCTCTACCTCTAGTTCAGAAGTTGAGCGGACTTAATCTCGAAACAGTAGAGCAAGCAAAGGACTATGTTTCTTTTTTGAGGAACTCGGTCAATTTTAAGGAAGAACAAGAACTTGCAAAGGCAGTCCTGCAACTTATGGACATAATCGAGGGGGTGAAATACAAATTCGAACCAAAAGATGCGTTTCTCCTCTTGAGCGATGAGGATTTGGAAAAGGTAGGGAGGGGAAGAAAACATAT
Source organism: Candidatus Altarchaeota archaeon (assembly GCA_043820265.1). Classification (GTDB taxonomy): domain Archaea; phylum Altiarchaeota; class Altiarchaeia; order IMC4; family JBDREA01; genus JBDREA01. The sequence goes on from JBDREA010000022.1 coordinate 14,966, forward strand.
CACTATACTTTTAGACTCCCAAAGCTTAGGGGAAGGAGTCAACCTTTATTTTGGATTTGACCCACCCAGAGATTCCATTCACGCGGGAACCATGCCTTCTCCTATCGCAACGCTTGTAGATTTCCTCTTTAATTCGAGATTTTACTTTAAAGGAGAAAGATTGAGAAACGTATCGGTCCGATTAGGAGGGAAGACCCTACTCCTAAACACGGCCTACCACTCGCTTCTGGTTTACGGCGCCTTGCAGGCACTCTGAATTTGGGATGATCTACTCCGTAATGGAGTATTTTATTGCGAGCTTCCTAGTAATTATAGAGTATTAATAACCAGTATTTCTGAGGACTCCGATGGTCGAAAAGAATAGGAAACCTGCTGAGAGAATAGTGATAGCTCGCACAGATAACATCACTTTAATAGGCGACCCCCTGGGCGAAAAACTGGAGTTTCAAGTGGCTTTGCCTGGAGTAAAGGATATAAGGGACCTCCAGCAGCATGTCAATAGAAAGACAGTAATTAAAAAAAGGAAAAGAAGCTCGGAGTCTAGGTCATCCATGGAGGCAGTGGATTTTCTCGTCGATGAGGGATTGGTTGCAGGCGAAGAAATCGAAAAATTACTAATGAGGCTCAAAACAGCAAACGATTTGACATATTTTAGCTTTATTCTAAAGGGCTCCGCAGAGGGTTGGTTAACAAAAAAGGTGATTGAAAAAGAACTAGCACGTCTAAAAAAAGATAATAAGCCGTTGTATACAAGATTAGACAAAGCCTTGAAACGCCAATCTACCCCCTCCGATATTTACCCAGAATACAGTTCGCCACTACAAACAGCAATCTCTTGGGCAAACAGGTATCTTCTCGATCGTAACCGGGAACCTCTGGGTAGATCCCTTGCAAGCCTAAATCTCTCAGATGAGGAATGGGTAAAAAAAGAAATTTCCTCCGCTGTCTCAGTGAAACTATTAGACGCGGACGTGGAGGCTCTCCCGCCGTTGGAAAAGGATTTTGCCCGGGCAAGAAGGGATTGCACGAGAACGGGTGTTTGCCTTTGGAATATAGGCGAAGGCAGACAGTTTCTGACACTTGAATCCCTTGCGATGATAGGCGACATCCTCAACAGAAAAAGGCTGCAAGATCCCGGGGGAAGGAGGATTGCAGGAGCAAAAAAGACGTTTGTCGACAGGTTGTACAACATCACAGAGTTGCATAAAAACTCCGATTTCTCCTTCTTGGACGTAGATGAGA
>JBDREA010000023.1:0-16127 GCA_043820265.1 Candidatus Altarchaeota archaeon
AACAATAGAAAAAATGACTAAAGGATACGACACTGCTTTGGTAAGCAGTTACAAATACATGCACGCCCATTTTGGCGAACTCCTAAGTATCTACAGTCAACCATTAACGTGTAAAATTATGAAAATTTTTCTCGAGGAACCACAATGCTCCGTGAATGAGTTTAAGAAACACATCGGTCCAGAGGTTAAGGGCTATGCTCTCAGTCGGCACTTGGGCATGCTTGTTGATAAGAAACTAGTAGAACGTGTTGGAAAAATATATATATTAAAAAACGATATGCACTTCAAACGAATGGTGGAGGCTAGCCAAAGGATCCATAAACTTTTACATAAAAAAATACCAGTCAATCTTTCTCACGAATATATCGCATCTTGTGCCAGTTTATTTTCAAGTCTAATATATGACGATATATCTGACGTATTGCTCCATATACTTTTAGACGGCGAAAGGCCTTTCAAAGAGATTGTTGCTGTTTACCGGGACAACCATGCGTATATTTCCGCAAATGTCCTTCGATATCATCTTTCTAGAAAGGAATTCGAAGCTTGTGGGAAAAGAATTCAAATATTCAATTTTCTAGATGGGACGTACTGTTTAACCCCTGAGGCTATTGAGATTCATAACATTTTTGATGAATTCATGATGGGTTATAAAGCAGACAATGAAGCTTGGATGGATTCAATCTGGAAGAAACCACTCAAGGAACTAATAAGCGCCAGAGCATCAATTGTGCATTCAGAGGATTTCTTCTATAAGGTTTTAAGGTCTCTTGGAAAAAACCATTTTGTGATCGTTAGAACCACACAACCCGAAGGGACCATAACCATCGAAAATGCCATGAATAAAATGGGCGAACAATTGAAACGTCCGGGTTTTTGGACAAATGTGCATGCAAAAGACTTAATGGAAAAACTTAAAAAAGAAGATATCCTCAAAGGCGAACATAGCTTGATGGATGTATACCTGCAACGAGGCAGCTTCGATCGAAGCCACTACGTAGTCGACCTAGGCCACAACACCTATGGAGTCCTAGACCTTCCCCGCATCATGAGCATAGTCAACGACACCTAACCTTAGATTGCTAATCATTTGACCTTTCGTTATTTTTTCTTTGTTTTTTTGTCTGTTTTTATATTGTTTGTTCCTATTTCCTATGTGAAACACTACTGTTTACGATCATGGCAGTGTTTACACGCAGGTTTTTCACCCTCTATAATGATATTAAGTGAAAAACCTCGCGAAGTAGGTGTATTTTTTTGGTGTTTTGGGTTGGCGAAGTTTACTGACAAAGAAAAAAACGTGTTTTGGGGTTTGGTAGCGTGGCCTACAGCTAACGATAATGAGCTCGCCCAGAAACTGGGTCTTTCCCGTTCCACTGTTACTGTCATCCGCCAGCGTCTTGAGGAAAAAGAACTGATCTCCACCCGCAAGATCCCAGATTTTGAGAAGATCGGAGCCGAGATATTCACAGCCCTCTATGGGGAGTATTCTTCTGCGGGCACGCTCGACGAGAGGGTGTTTTCTTCTGACAGCTCATGCGACTATCATCCCAACACGTTTTATATGCTTTCATCAGGTGGCCACCATGTTTCGTTTGCCGCAGCAGCTGATTTCACAGAGGTGAAGTCCCACATTGAAGACCACCATGAGCTCTTTCATGCGGCGGGTTTTAAAAGCGAGCGACGCCACAACTATGTTTTGTTTCCGTTGAAGCTCAGCAAGATACACAGGTTCTTTGATTACGCACCACTTCTGGCCGAACACTTCGGATTGCAGGGGCAAACGAACGGAGACGAATCAGAGGTTTCAACAGGCGGACTGGTCGAATTGTCTATCCGAGAAAAGCAGGTTTTGGCCGCCATGTTGGAGGAACCCGGCGCCTCCGACGGCGAGCTGGCTTTGGCCACGAACCTCAGCCGCCAGACAATCAACGCCATGAAGAAACGCTTTGATGAACAAGGCCTGCTGAAAACGGTTCGCATCCCGAACGTCGCAAAGCTCGGCTATGAGCTCACAGTTTTCACCCACATGCACATCAACCCTCACGCCCCCTTAAAAAAGAGGTCAAAGGGAATCGAGTATCTCATGGAAGACGCAAGTCACGTACTTAAAGTTTCGGGCAACCTGGAATCAGTACTTCTTTCGGTCTACAAGAACTACTCCGACTACATGGCAGGCCAGCAAAGGCTCCGCGACCACTACGAAAAAAAAGGCTTCCTCATAGAAGACCCGATCGTAAAGATATTTCCCAATGCCGACTCAAAGACTGTAGTCGACCACAGCTTCGCGGCGATGACGAAAAGGGTGCTTGACCGTTGACTTATTCTTTTTTATCCTCTTCTTTATCGTCTTTTTTGTCTTTTTCTTCATCTACGACTTCGTAGTCTGCGTCGACGACATTATCGTCTTTTTTACCGGACTTATCATCTTTGCCATCGGCTGCATCGCCTTCCTGTTGCTGGGTTTGCTGGTAGGCGGTGGCCGCGTCCTGATACATCTTGGCAAAGAGTTCCTGGCTTGCCTGGGAGAGCTCTTCGGTTGCTTTCTTGATTTTTTCGTCGTCATCTGCTTCAAGGGCCTTTTTTACGGCTTCGAGTTTTTCTTCAGTTGCATTTTTCTTGTCGGCTTCCAGTTTGTCGCCTGCTTCCTTGATTGCCTTCTCGGTCGCATACATCAAGGAGTCGGCGTTGTTTCTGATTTCGACTTTGTCCTTGGCCTTCTTGTCCTCTTCGGTGTGGACTTCGGCTTCCTTTACAGCCTTCTCGATTTCTTCGTCGCTTAGGCCGGAGCTGGATGTGATTGTTATCTTTTGCTCTTTTCCTGTTCCCAGATCCTTTGCTCCGACGTTTACTATGCCGTTTGCGTCGATGTTGAAGGTCACCTCGATTTGGGGTATTCCCCTTGGCGCGGGTGGGATTCCGATGAGCTGGAATCTGCCGAGTGTCTTGTTTCCGGCTGCCATCTGCCGTTCGCCTTGGAGCACGTGGACGTCCACTGCCGGCTGGTTGTCTGCTGCGGTGGAAAACACCTGGCTCTTTTTGGTGGGGATGGTTGTGTTTCTCTCGATGAGTTTTGTGAAAACGCTACCTAAGGTCTCGATTCCGAGCGAAAGAGGAGTTACGTCCAATAAGAGGAGGTCTTTGACTTCTCCTGCGAGCACTCCCGCCTGGATTGCCGCGCCGACCGCGACGACTTCGTCTGGGTTGACGTTTTTGTTGGGTTCTTTTCCGAAGAGCTTTTTAACTGCCGCTTGCACTGCGGGCATCCTCGTCTGTCCTCCGACCAATAGAACTTCGTTGAGGTCTGATGCCTTGAGGTCGGCGTCTTTGAGGGCTTGTTCACAGGGTCCGATGGTTGCTTTTATGAGCTCTGAGGTCAGGTCTTCGAGTTTGGCGCGGCTTAATTCGATGTTTAGGTGCTTTGGTTGGCCGTCTTTTCCCTGGGTTATGAATGGGATGTTTACTGTCGTCTTTACAGTGGTTGAGAGCTCGCATTTGGCTTTTTCTGCTTCGTCTTTGAGCCTTTGTAGGACAACTGGGTCGGCTTTGAGGTCGATTCCTTCTACCTTTTTGAACTCGGCCGCCAGGAAATCGATTAATTTTTGATCGAAGTCGTCTCCTCCGAGGTGCGTGTTTCCGTTTGTGGACTTGACTTCGGCGACTCCTTCGCCGATCTCAAGAATCGAGATGTCGAAGGTTCCTCCGCCGAGGTCGTAGACTGCGATTTTTTTGTCTTTTTTTTCCTCGAGTCCGTATGCAAGCGATGCCGCTGTCGGCTCGTTTATGATTCTTAACACTTCAAGTCCTGCTATCTTTCCAGCGTCCTTTGTCGCCTGTCTTTGGCTGTCGTTGAAGTAGGCGGGGACTGTGATGACTGCTTGCATGACTTCTTCGCCCAAGTAGGCTTCGGCGTCGGTCTTCAGTTTCTGAAGTATCATGGCGCTGATCTCAGGCGGGCTGTATTCTTTGCCTCCAACCTCTACCCTGACGTCACCGTTTTTTGCCTCTTTTAAGGGGTATGGGACTAGTTTTTTGTCTGCTTCGATTTCCTTAGACTTGTATTTTCTCCCCATGAATCTCTTAACGGAAAATACGGTGTTTTGGGGATTGGTGACTGCCTGCCTTTTTGCGACTTGGCCTACGAGTCTTTCCCCGTCTTTTGTGAACGCCACCACTGATGGCGTCGTCCTGTTTCCTTCTGCGTTTGCGATTACATTTGGTTTTCCCCCCTCCATTACTGCCATGCAGGAGTTCGTTGTTCCTAAATCTATTCCGATTACTTTTGCCATGTTTCCCACCTATTTATCCTTTTTTTACTGCTACTTTGACTTTTGCAGGTCTAAGCACTTGGTCGTGCAGTTTGTAGCCTGTTTGAATCTCTTCTACTATGTGGTCTTCTGAGTGCTCGTCAGTTGGTACAGTCATCAGTGCCTCGTGAACTACTGGGTCGAAGGGTTCGCCTTTTGCTTTGATTGACGATACTCCCTCTTTTTCTAGTATTAGTTCAAGGCTTTGAAGGGTCAGTTTGACGCCTTCTGTTAGCGCTTTTATATCATGCGAGTTGTTCGTTGCCTTGAGCGCTCTTTCGAGGTTGTCTTTGACGTCCAGGGTTTTTAGGAGTAATTCTTTGTTGGAGTATTTGATTGTTGCAGTTCTCTCTTTTTGGATCCTTTTTTGGTAGTTGTCGAATTCAGCTTGAAGCCATGCTAGCTTTTCGGTCAGCTCTTCCACATGGGTTTCTTTTTCTTTAAGCTGGTGTTTGAGGTCTTTGCGCTTGCCTGATCCTATGGTTTGTTTGTCTGTCATTTAACACCCAACGACACTATTAACGCTAAGTTTTCCACTAGTCTATGAAAGAAACAGCAGAGCTGTTCCTGCGTACGGGAAATTTTCGATTTCCCAGAGTTGATTGGTAAGTGGAAAACTTGCGCCCTAAGAACACGATAGTGTTCTTGGGCCCAAGGTCAGCTTCGCTGACCTTAGGGTGTAACTAACACGGCGAAGAGCAAAGCTCTTCGCGTGCACGAAAACTACTGTTTTCGTTGCACCGGTCAAACTCATTATAGGTTTCTGTTAACCGGTGGTAGTTTACATGGGTTTGAGTGTTTATAAGATTGTCGTTTCTCTAAAGAAAGTTTCTTAACTAAGTCTGTTTCGTTTTATTCCTACTTCTTTCTCAAGTGCCTGGTCTTCTTCCTGCGCTTTTTGAGCTTGTGTCTGCGCATCTTTTGGAGTTTTCGCTTGCGTCCACAGGGCATATTATATCACCAGATAAGCATGATTTTAAGGTTACGTCTACGGAGTCTGCAAATATAAATAACATCGGTTTTCAACCGATGTTGTTATGCCGAACAGCCGAAATTCCTCGGCTGTTCGTAGCAAAAATCAATACTTTCCCTTGCGCTTGGGTATCCTGTACCTACTTCTTATTTGAGGTGTTTCCTCGTCTTTTTGCTCGGTTGACCTAGAGTCTTGGTCTTTTTGAATATTATCCTTTGATTTATCCATTAATTTCTTTTTTGGGGATTTCTTTTTTGCAACCTTCTTTTTTTTCGGTTTCTCTTTGATATCCTTTTTTGGTTTTTCCTTGGATTCTTTCTCCAGTTCTTGATCCCAGAGGGTGTCAACCAGTTCGTCGGGATCTTCCTGCTTTTCCATCACCTTAGGGGGGGGCTCTGGTTTTCTTCTTTCTTCAGGGGCTTTAGATTTCTTTTCTCCCCCTTTTTCAACTTTTTTCATATGCTTTTGCACGATAACCACAATGGCCAAAGCTACCAGGACAATGAAAGACAGAAAAACTAGAACAGCTAACTTGTTCGATCTTCGAGGAGGGGCATTGGATCTTTCCTCCTCCTTTTTCTTTGACTCATCTATTATCTTTACAACCTTCTGAACTGATTCGTTTATTTTCTCGAGCTTTTCTTCCGCTTGTTTTTGTTCTAATGTAATGGTTGTTTTTGGCACGGTTGTAGAAGATGGGGTAACGGTTGAAGCTGGAGTGACTATTACTATGGTCGTTTCCGCAAATTCAATAGTTGATGCGATTGTGGTTGAAGGTGTGGATTTTGTGGCAGAAATTTCGCCTTTGGAGATCAAGCTTGCCTTTTCGATCAATCCATCGAGTGCATTTTCCACATCCAAGCTAGAGCATGTGAATCTGTGCCTGTAGCTCTTCGGTACCCTTTGGCCCACTTTCTCCACGGTTTTTTGCAGAAGACAATTTGAACTCAAATCCCATTCTTCCTCGCCTGATAGAAGAGCTTCATCCGACTTTCTGTCGACGACTTCATGGCATTCCTCGCTTACATACATTACCTTGTGGGTGCTCTGAAAGCTGTCAGAATAATAGTTTGCTCCAACGCAGAACGCCTGGATGCGTGTGCATAGGTCTTTCGTTTGTGCTGCGGAGTCAAACCATTCATCTGCCAGATTGAGTGTCGGACGGTAGCTTTCATCCCCACAAACCCACTCCGATGCAACCTTTGCCTTGACTGGGCAGTCTTTGTAGTCCATGTGCTCTACCAAGTCATCGAAGAAGGTCTCAGGCAAAGAGGAGGGATGGATTTCCCCAAGCTTTAAACTCATGCAGTCTTCCCCGTACTTTTTACCTTTGATTCCTGCCACTATGTCGCAGAATTCGTCAGAGTATTCTTTTTCGTCCGACAGGCAGTTGTCGACGTCTTCTTGACCCCATATCTCAACTGCGGCGTTTTCGCACAGGTATCTGTGGGTCACAGGGCCCCAAGCAGAAACTTGGCTTGCGAGTAAAAACAACATTGCAACAGTCAATAAAGCCCCGTATTTCATAAAAAAAATTATATATTATTAAGTTATAAATCCACATCAACTATCGCAATGGATGATTTTTTGGATGTTGATCTGAAAAAGGATGATATGAGGCGGGTGATAAAGGACTCTCTTCGGGAACTCCTAAAGGAAAAATATGTTTTTGAAGCCGATCCAAAAAAAGAGACAATAGAGATAGATGGGGTGGGGAACTACCTGAACTTCACTTATCTTTTGCGGGATTCCATGAAAGAGGGCGTAAAGGAATATTTAACGGAAATCGGCTGGAAAAAGGAAAAAAGCTGAATCAGATTTTTTTAAATAGGGGGAAAGATAACTAGGATGTCGGAAAGGAAAAAACTGGTTTTATCCATTGATGAAGCGATGATAGTGCTAAGAGAGCAGTTCGCCGAAAAAAGAGGTGGGCAAAGGGTGACTCTCGGAAAGATAAGAAGTTCATTGGTTGAATACTGTCGGGCCCGTGACTCAACCAAACCTCAAACCTAAAGTATACGATGGATCCAAGAAACTGGGATAATATCTTTATTTTGCCCCTTTCAAACCTCATCCCTCATGAAAACGTCTCATACATCTTTGACTACAAAAAGTCGAGGTATTATCGAAAAACTGGGCTTGCTCCTCCCCCTATGCTTGTGACCCGTTTTCCAAAGGCTTGTGGGAATTTGGCCGGCAATCTGGAAGAGGAGAAGCTCATCGTCTTGGACGGTATGCACAGGAGACATCTGTTCAGCCATGAAGGCCTGAGTCATGCCCCTGTGGTTGTTGTCGACTACGGGGAGGTTGAACTTGTCGGTTGGAGCGGACTCATCGAGAAAGAAGGTTTGTTCGTCGAGGATCTGGTTCCAGTGCTTAACAAAGTCGTGAATCGGTTAAAAAAAGGGGAATTCTTTGATTATAGTCAAGAAAAAATAGATTTCAGCCATTTATCGGTGGAACTAGGCAAAGACAATTTGGACGAGATAAGGTCTGGACTCTCCCCTAAAAAAAGAAGTGTTCTTTATGGTGTGTCAGACCAGGGATACCAAACCGCATCAATCGTATCTTCCCAAGGGGATATATCATTTCATGGGGTTTCGATTGTAGTCAAATCCGTTGAAAAAGAGATCGAGTCGCGATTCAATAAACCGAAAGCAAGATGGGATGTCATCAAGTCTGTGTTCGACGACTGCGCAAAAGAATACCTCTACAGCTCTACTGAGGTGATACTGCTCATGAGGCCTCTGTTTACAAAAGATGAGGTCGTAGAGACAGCGAATAGGGTGGATGAGAAAGGAGCCGACTGGCTTTTACCTAGAAAGAGCACTCGCCACATATTTCATGCACAATTCAATCCGCATCACGCGGAAGTCAAGATGGAATGGCTTTATCCGGAATTCAAGGACAACAAAAAGTCTTACGGACGGATGGATGCGCAAAAAAGAACAGAGATTTTAAGAAAGCATCTAAAGACTCTCTAGAAGTCGGACCAAAACATCCGTCTTTCCCGCAGGCATCAAATGGATCCCCCCCACATCAAGGGTTTTCAGGTCCTCGATAACTTCCGATGCGATCTCCACCCCAGCACCGACTTTGTCTTTGGCTTTTTCCATCTTCGAGATAACTTCTGCTGGGAGATTTAATCCAGGCATGTGAGATAAGAACTTTGCCATTCCAACGCTATGGATCAATACTACCCCCACCAAAACCTTTTTTCTTATGTCTTGCCCAAACGTCTTTTCGAATTTATCTAAGAACTTACTTACAGGGGAAGGCTCAAACACTGCCTGGGTCTGAAAAAAATCCGCACCTGCTTCAAACTTTCTTTTAGTCTTATATATCTCTCCATCTATTGGCGTTGCCCCTGGACCGATTGCTGCCCCGATGAAGAAATTTGTTTTCTTGTTGATTTTTTGACCCATGATATCTACTCCCATATTCAGAGAAGACATGGCTTTTATGAGGGAGGAAGAATCAAGATCATATACTGGTTTCGCGTTTGGATGATCGCCCAAAGGGACGCTTGGATGATCTCCTGAAATTGACAGCACGTTATCGATGCTAAAAGCAGAAGCTGCCAGTAGATCAGATTGGAGGGCGAGCATGTTTCGGTCCCGACACGTTAGCTGATATATTGGTTCAAGTCCAGCCTTTTGAACCATCAAGCAACCTGCAAAAGAGTTCATCAAAAGCATGGCACTCGGTAAATCAACTACGTTTACTGCTGAAATGTCTTTGCCGACTTTTTTGATTTCTGCGAGCTCCTTAGCGAAAGCCGAGACATCCGGCCCCCTTGGAGGTGCTACTTCGGCGGTCAATACTAACTTTTTTCCTAGGTCCTTTGATAATCCACTCATCTTTTGTCCTCTTAAATATTTCCTTCCGCATAAATATATTACAATGCTTGGCAAAGGAGTGGTTGCGATTGGCGGCATTTTGGCAGTGTATTCTGTCTTAGCCTCAAATTCGTTATTGTTGGTCTTATCTCTTGCTTTGATGTTTTCGGGTGTTCTTTGGGAGTATAAACTCCAACTTGAAGAGCAGCAGGAATTACTAACTCAGATAGGGGGTCCTGCGTCAAAGGGTCTTGGAAGCTGGCGGGTAACCGAGAACGAATACCGGATAAATCAGCTTGAAGACGCGTTAACGAAAAAAGAAAAGAAATGAGAATCAAGTGGCACGGGCACGCCTCATTCGAACTGGAGGATAGCCGGGATGTCGTGCATGTGGACCCCAGGGAGTTCAGGGGTGAGACGAAGAAAGCAGACCTGATACTCATAACCCACGCCCATGAAAGCCACTTCGACTTGAAAGCAATAAATCATGTTTCTAAGGATGACACACTGCTTGTTGGTCCGCCGAAATCTTTGGACAAAGAAATCGAGCACAAATTCATTCAAGTCGTATCCCCCGGAGACTTTCTAGAACACAGGGGAGTGTCCGTCCACGTAGTACCTGCCTTTCACCCGGAAGGAGACTATCACTCCGAGGGCGACGGAGTGGGATACATCTTGGAGATGGACGGAAAAAGAATCTATCACGCAGGCGACACGGGAATTCACCACAACATGCATTTCTTTGACGACATAGACATCGCATTGATTCCCATCGGGGGATTATACAACCTCACCATGCACGAGGCAGTGGAGGCTACTAGATTAATAAATCCGGAGATAGTCATCCCGATGCACTATGGCTACATGGACTACTACCCCGCAGACCCTTACCGTTTCAAGGAGCTCGCGGAAGAGGCAACACACAGCAAGGTAGAGATACTCGAGAATAATATCCTGTACATTTAACAAAAATCAGACCTCATCTAAGTCCGCTTTTTCTCCGTGGAACTCGAGTTGTTTGAGAATCCCCGTTTTCGGGAGCTCATCGATGAATTCGACATTGTGTATGATTACGTGGAATGGTTTAGCCCCCTCCTTGTTAACCTCAGCGACATTGGCTTCGATGTCAAGCCTCCTATGACGTGCGGCATAAAGGTCATCGACCTTTCCTGTGACTGTCCCATAAAAGCTCTTTGTGTTGTCGCCGCCGAATCCGACGTGGCTGTGTACGAAATTGATTTTTTCGAGGATTCCACATTCTTTCCCCTCTATTTTGAAGACTCCTTTACCTCTGTAAATCCTGTTGTTCTCAAGTTCTACCGTCATTTTGATCCACTAAGTTTTGGCATTCTCGTTTTTATAAAGTCGTCTAACTTATCCATCTTCTTCATCCTCTGAAAGACCGTCACCCAAATGCAATCCATGTTTTTCTCGCCGTTATCGTCTGGGACCTCGCATTTTCCGTCTTCAACTCCGGCGCACGGTCCGTTCAACAAACCCTTCGGACACCGAGTCTTAACGCAAAGACCCGCCGTCTCATCGACTGTGCAGTCCCCGCAGAGCATGCAGTAATCCTTTATGCCGGATTCGGTTTTTGCACCTGTTGATGTGGTGTCTGCTATCGGGATCGCAGCAATTCCGCATTCCTCAGATACTACCTGAACCCCAGGTCCTTCGGCGTAGACGTAGACGGTATCGTAGTCCTTTATTGTTTCTTTTAGGCCTTTCATCTCCTTTGGATCTCTAAGACATATTTGGTGACCAACCCACTCACCTGCAATACCGAGGCCTTTATGTATCTTATTGAATTTTTCAGTCTCAATTGCCCTTTGCTTTTCTGAGCGCAGATAACGGTTCAGGTTGACGCATAGGTTACATGTCACCAGAAGCTTTTTGCCTTTGCCCTTCTTCTTGAGCTCCTCGAGGTCGCGCAGTCTGAGCCTGATCATTATTTATCTTATAATGTGAAATGAATCAGCGTTTATATTCTATAAAATGACGCAGGCCACATGGGACCGGCTCAGTGAGGATTGGTCGAAAACTGTCCAGGAGCCAGGAGAGAATGTTGTCGAATTCGCGGGATCATTTAAACAAAAAAGAAAGGGAATTGTCTTAGATGTCGGGTGCGGAACCGGTAGACATCTTGTCTTCCTTCAGAAATCTGGCTTTTCTTGTGTTGGATTTGACATCTCATTGACCGCGTTAAGGAAATCCAAGGAGTGGCTTACAAAGGAAGGATTACCCCCTCTTCTAGTTCAGGCAGACATGCAGTTCTTTCCGTTCAAAGATAGGGCATATGATGCAGAGATAGCTGTCAAGGTCATCCAGCATGGGGTGTGGGTCCAAGTCGAGAAGGCATTGGCCGAGATATCAAGATCGATTAAAAGAGGAGGATTCATCCTCCTAATCTCTCCCTCGAATGAAGACAAAATCCGAGAGACCGGAAAAGAGATCGAACCCAACACCTTCATCGGGATAGACCGCCCAGACGGAGAAATCCCCCACCACTTCCTCACGGAAGATGAGATAAAGGAAGCATTCAATGAATTCACATTCCATAAATTCGACCACCAAATCGGAGAGAGCAGATTCGACCCGGGAAAGCCAAATAGCGACTGGATAGTGGTGGGGGAGAAAGTGTAAATGCCTTATATTACTTTATCTTTCTAATTTGTTTTTTGTTTATCATGAACGTTAAGGAATCGCTTGATGCAATAAGGGAGGCTAACGATAAGCTAAATGCCTTTATCGTTGTCGACGATGAAGGTGTTTCTCGAACGAGGGCAGCAGGTGACGGTCCTCTCGCAGGCAAGACTCTCGCCTTAAAGTCTAATATCTGCGTTGACGGACTTCTCACAAGCGGGGCGTCTAAGACTCTTGAGAACTACATCGCACCATATGATGCGACGGTCACAGAGAGGGTTAAGGCTGCCGGGGGTTCCATTGTTGGGATGGCCAACTGCGACGAGTTCGCATGCGGAAGTAGCGGAGAGACTAGTTTCTATGGTCCAACCCATAACCCAGCCGCACCCGGACGCATTCCAGGAGGAAGCTCGAGCGGTTCTGCGGTGTCAGTTGCTGCGGGACTGGTTGATATGGCTCTTGGCAGTGACACCGGGGGTTCGGTCAGGAATCCTGCAAGCCACTGTGGCGTCGTCGGTTATAAGCCTACCTATGGCCTTGTCAGTCGATACGGCCTCATCGACCTTGCGATGAGCCTTGATCAAATTGGGCCACTCGCAAAGACTGTGGAAGATGCGGCCCTGCTTCTGGAAGTGATAGCAGGCCCCGATAACAAGGATATGACGTCGTTGGAAGTCGAAAAAAAAGACTGCCAGTTCCATAAAAACCTGGATCCCAAACTAAAGGACGTTAAGGTGGGGTTCGCAAAAGAATTTCGGACGTTAATCCAGGACAAAGGAATCCAAAAAGTCATCGACGCAGCCATTGACAATCTGTCGTCTTCTGGGGCGGAGATCGTAGACGTCGATCTTCCGAGCTTAGAGATTGCGCTCCCCACATACTATCTGAACGTCTACGTTGAATTCTTTTCTGCGACACGAAAATACGATGGAAGAAGATACGGCCACAAAATCGAGGAAGTCTGCGGGGAAGAGGTGCTTAGAAGAATACTTTTAGGCCAATACATCAGCCAAAAAGAGTACACTGGAAAATACTATCGAAAGGGACTCCAAGCCCGCTCCGTAATCAGGGCCGAGCTCATGGCCGCACTCGAAAAAGTCGATGTGTTAGCCGGCCCCACAGTCCCAAAGCTTCCACACAAACTCGGAGAAAAGATAACCGATCCCCGGGTGATGTACGCCTATGATATCTTCACTGTGCCAGCGAATCTTGCTGGAGTCCCCGCGGGAGTGGTTCCCGCAGGAAAAGTAGGGGGGATACCGACTGGATTACAGATAATCGGCAAACCCCTGGAAGATCAAAAAGTCTTAAACGTGATGTTTGGTTTCGAAAAAAACTTTTAAAATGGTCCTTGAATCACTGGTCGTGCCGGAGGAATGGGAGAAGCATCCAAGCAAGATGTTTTTCATTGGATTCTTGTATGCTTCCATTGGATTGTTCTTTGGCTTGACAGTCTTTTCAGGTTATGCGAGTATCGCAGCGGTGTTTCTGACAACCATGCCCTTGATAGTGATAATGTATAAAGCGATAGTGCTCGAAGAACAACAAGACCTCGAATGCGAGGGAAGGAATCTCTGGTGCATCTATAAGACCCACGGCCGGATAATCTCATTTTTCATGTATCTGTTCATAGGCTTGGTTGTAGCCTACAGCTTCTGGTTCACAGTACTTTCGCCTGACGTATCTGCGCGGGCATTCGAAGCCCAGCTCGCCACAATTGAAGCAATAAACAATCCCATGAGCGGGGCGTTCATCGATCCAAACAGTGCGGTATTCGATATTTGGTCGAACAACCTGAGAGTACTGTTTTTCGCAATATTGTTCAGCTTCCTATACGGTGCCGGAGCAATCTTCATCCTTACCTGGAACGCCTCTGTCATCGGAGTCGCAGTCGGTTCAGTTGGACGAAGGGTCTTAGAGAAAAGCGCGGGATCAGCAAACCTATACTTCGACTACTTCAGCACATATTCTGTGAGCTTCAGCTACGCAATCCACGGCCTTCCCGAGATAGCAGGATACTTCCTGGGCGCTCTAGCTGGGGGGATAATCTCGGTCGCAGTTGTAAACCACGACTACAAGAGCCCGGAATTCAAGAAAATAGTATTAGACTCCTTGGAGCTATTTTTGGCTTCAATACTTCTCCTTCTGGTCTCAGGAATCCTTGAAGTGTATGTTACTCCAGGCTTCCATTGAATTTCAGAAGTTTTAATTCATCTTTGAATCAATACTTTATTGGAAGTATGGATCTTGAATTTTTCAAAGACGAGCGAAGAACAGAAAGCGAGTTAAACAACAGATTATACTCCAACCTGCGAGACCTCGAAACCATCGAAAGAAGGCTTAGGGCTGCAAGGATCTCAGACGAGGAATATCAGCTTCGAAGCGACGCGATAGAAGCAGACACTGAAAAGGTCTTCGCAGGGCTGGTCAAGCTTTTGAGAAGGGAGAAAGACAGAAAATTTCTAATGTTATCTGAGCTAGAATCCAAACTCGAAAAGAAGGCGATAAACGAAAAAAAATACACGCAAAAAAGCGAGCGGATAAGCCGGGATGTCGTCCTTTTGGATTACGAGATAAGCTCACTTAACTCGTCGACTGGAAGGGCTG
This sequence comes from Candidatus Altarchaeota archaeon, assembly GCA_043820265.1. Lineage (GTDB taxonomy): Archaea > Altiarchaeota > Altiarchaeia > IMC4 > JBDREA01 > JBDREA01. Next base: position 14,370 of record JBDREA010000023.1, read on the forward strand.
CCTACATGGACGAGCTCATAAAAAGGCACTACTCAGTATCTGACATGCTCAATTACATGCTGGTGGGTCTCCTGTTTTCCGTTCCATTCTATACGGCCCTAATTTTACTTCAGGATCCGAAACTCCTGGAATTTTCAGCGAGGTTGAGCGTCGAATACCCCGTACTCTACTTCACTATTTTGGCGCTTGAAGCATTGTTTCTTTTCTTCATAACAAAGTCCATCATCATCGAAGGATACACAAAAAGCAACATTGTGGGGTTACTTGTCATAGTGGCAGCAATCTATCTTCTGGTTGGGAATCCTATGCAGTTTCGCCAGGAAAGGCTTTCTACCGGATCAGATTTTCTTTTACTTAAGCGTTCAGTAAAAAACTTTGTCGCCCAAGAAGGGGTAAAAACCGCTGTGGGATTCAATGTCGTAGTACCAATCCTAAAACAAACCCATCTTTCACCTGACGGCACGATGACAACGCTGATAACTAAGCCTCCCGCCACGATAGATCTGAAATCGATTTATTTAGAAAACACCCTGACAGGAGAACCCTGCAAGGGACCCATAAGGGTGAATGAGAACCAGTTCTCCGAGTTCAGGGGTTCGCGGATTTCCTCTCAGGTTCAGTCCTTTCTTTTAACAGTCAAAGGATGCGATATTCAAGGCAACCCTGATGCGGGGGATCTGGTGTCCATGGAACTGGGGATAAAATATGAATTAGATCTCGGGGGAACCAAGGCCTTGAGGGTGTCGTCTGGGAAAATCAATGGATTATAGGAAAATGCTAAGCGATCTGCCAGCAATCTCTGAACGCTTCAACCTCGACGTCAGGGACAGAAAAACAATACTATTAGTTGCGGAATGCTCAGTCGAGTACTGGGGTAGAAGCAGAAGCTTGGTCGGCAAGGGGGACAGGGTTATTCTATTTAAACAAGACTCGACTCTGATAATCCATTCACCCTGCGGTTTTAAACCTCTCAATTGGATGAGCGCCCCAACAGATACGAATGCATCCGTTGAGAAAGATATGTTGATCATCAATTCCCAGCAAACAAAAAAACCATTCGAGGAAATGAAAATTTCTATCTCAAAGATCATCGGATACGAATCGTTTGATTCATTGACGGATAAAAAGGCGATAGAAGTCACACACACGGAAGCCGACATGCAGAAGTATCTCGCAGCCAACCCCAAGCTCGTCCACCCAGACTTCCGCCTAAAAGCAACAGAATACAAGAGCCCGCTGGGATTCTTTGATCTCTACGGAAAAATCGGGGTCAAATACTGTGTCGTAGAACTCAAAGCTGAAAGAGCGGGTCTGCCCGCAGCATTACAGATCAAACGCTACCGCGACTGGCTCACAACCGAACTCAAACAAGATGTAATTGCTATCCTCATGGCTCCAGCCATCACACCAAACTCCCAAAACATCCTGAAAAAAGAAAAAATAGAATTCAAAAAATTCAACATAAAAAAAGTCAAACTACCAAATCAAAACAAAAAAACAACGACGCTGGAGAAGTGGTGTGGGAACTGATCTCCTAATCAAATCCGCATCCGCTTTCCCTGGCAAGCCAGCTTAGGTACTGGAATCCTTCAAGTCGTTTTCCCCCTGGCCCGATCCATGTGGGCACGACTGAGATGTTATTTTTCTGGCACCAGGTGTTGTTTGTGCATTCGTGCGCTTCAATAAATACAATATATTTTCCGAACAACCCCTTTTGTTGAACGCAATAAGGGCAGGTTTCCCGGTATCCGAGGGAGT
>JBDREA010000024.1:0-25097 GCA_043820265.1 Candidatus Altarchaeota archaeon
GTATTTTTTCGGTATTTTTTTTCTGAATAAAGTGGTTATGATTCCCACTGTCATTGGTGCTATAAAACAAGCCATTTTTTTTCTACCTCATAATTATCTCTCCTTTAAGTTTAGATATAGTAAGTTGGATTTCCCATATAATAAACACTGGAATAAGCATCGCAAGTCCTAAAACTGTTCCGCTTTCGATTAAACCGTCTGTTTGCATTTCAATGAAGGGGCCGCCTTCATAGCCAAGGGTGTGGTCAACGAAAATCATCAATGCAAGTCCCCACAACATAATGGCGAGGACATCCAGTTTATACTTTTTCGGGGCATAAGCCCAAACAGCAGTGACGATTACTGCCGCTATAGATGTTGTTATAAGCCACATTTTTTCCACCGTAACACTATTTTTAAGTAAGTAACACGAATTAATCTGGAAGTATAATATAAAAACGGAGTAACACAATCAATCCCAAAAGGTGTCACACAATGGATCGCGCAGTAAGATTCGGAGTATCGCTTCCCCGGAGCCTCGTAAAAAATTTTGATAAAGTTTTGAGAGAAATCGGATACGACAACAGATCCAAGGCAATACAGGATGCCATAACCGAGTTCCTAAAAGAAAAAAAGATCAGATCAGGTAAAGAAGCCGTCATAGGTACGATCTCCTACCTCTACGACCACCACACCTCAGGTGTCGGCGAAAAGATCGTATCAGTACAACACGACTTCGGCGAAGGCATCAAATCGATGATGCATGCCCACATAAGCCACCACAGTTGCGTCGAAGTACTGATCGTTGCAGGAAAGGCAGCCGAGGTCGAAAAACTAGCGGGAAACATAAGCGCCATCAGAGGGGTGGAAAACTGTAAACACGCCGTTCTGAAAACTAGTATTTGAAGAAGATTTTCCAGAGAACAGTTTAGTATATATAGTTATATGCGCTTATTTATACTAAGTTTAACTTAGGAGGTATTAGGATGGTTAGTGCTTTGGTGGAGCTTGATAAGAATACAAACAAAGTTTTAAATATTGTCAAGGCAAGATATGGATTGAAGAATAAAGGCGAAGCGATAAAATTCGTCGTTCACGAATACGTAGAATATGAAAACGAACCTGAGTTAAAACCCGAGTTCATCGAAAAAATGGAAGAGATAAGTAAACAGAAGAGCATTCGTGTCGACGACTTTGCCAAAAGATATGGTTTGAGCTGATGATGTATCTTCTCGAAGTCAAACCTGAGGTAGACAAGATATTCAAGAAACTAGCAAAAAAGAATCCACGGCAACTAGCGATAATCGACAAGAAGATTGCAGAGATACGACAAAACCCGTTTCATAAATACAAGCCTTTGAGAAAACCTTTACAGACTTTCCTGAGAGTGCACATAGATAACCACTTCGTTTTAGTCTTTAAAATCGACCATAACTCAAAGGTGGTTGACATCTACTACTTCGACCATCATGACAACGTGTACAAGTGGAGACCTATATCATAGTCACCGAAAACCAAGACAAATTCTGAGGGTTAAAAATCTGCAAACTCTCGATTCTTAGCTCAAACTAGGGTGGCCGACCTATAGTCTCCCCTCTTTTTTGTGCTGATAAAACAGGTAACCCAGTATTGCGGCTGCCAACACCACCAAAACGAGGAGAACCAGTACAATGGTTATCCAGGCCCCCGTCGAAAAGAATCCTTCGTCTTCTTTTATACCCTCATCTTCGATGGTTTCGTTTTGTTCTGTTGAATCTCCTGTTTCGCTTTCCAACTGCACCTTGACATGAGTAGTGGCTGAAACCATGTCCTTTTTTTCCGCTTTTATCTCTGTTAATCCGGCCTCTGAGGCGTTGAAGCTGAAGGTGCCGGTGAAATCCGTGACTCCCTCCAAACCATCTGGGCTCACCGTAATCTTGACGCCTAAAACAGGTTTCCCTTCCTCGTCTTTGACCATGACGATGACTTGTTCCCCCACACCAACTGTCTCCCTGTCGGTTGATACTTTTAGCTCATTTTTTGTTTCTGAATCTTTCAGAGTCGTAGTCGCCTCTATCGTCGAGGTAGAGGTTGTAGCTCTTGCAGTCGTTGTTGTGGTTTGTTTCTGGTTTATCGTAATCTCCTCATCTCCGTTTTCGTCGTACCCTGATTTTGTCACAGTAAAATCATAGGTTCCTGGAGTCGAAATAGTCAAGGATTTGCATCCGTCGGTTGATGTGTAGTAGGTCTTAGCGTAACCTGGCCCGTAGACGTAGATGGCCGCAGAATAAATCGCATTTCCAGCCGAATTTTTAACGCAGACCGAGAAACCCTCCCCTATTTCAACCGAACCCTTGGAGACTTCAACCAGTAACTCATTGCTTATCTCAAAGGTATCTCTTGCAAGGCAGAATCCGTCTGCGTAAACGTCGACTTGGAATTCTCCCGAAGCGGATGCGTCGAATTTGTCTTCAAGTGTTACTGCTACTTCACCGTCATTGTCTGTTTTCTTGTTCCAGCTGTCGTCGTCTGAATCCCATTCCCCGTCTTCGTCTCCGCTTGAGTCGTCAATCCATGTGATCTTCACAGTTGCATCCTCGAGTTCGTCGTCGCGGTCATCAAAGACCGTGAACACAATCTCTTCTGCAGTTGTGGGACTATCGGGGTCCATCTCAAATGTGAGTTCGTCGTCGTTGTCTCCGATGGTGAGCCTGTCATCGCCTGATAAGTCGTCTTCGAGGTCGCTTCCCGTCAATGAAACCTCGACGTCAAAGTCGTCGCAGTTGTAGTTCATGAGGTTGAGCTTCCAGTAGTTATGCTTGAGGTCTGGACCTGGAAAACTTGTGGATTTGATCGAGATATTTTTATTTTCCCCCTCTGTGAAAGAGATATCGAGGTCATCATCATTGTAGACAGTGACACTATCCATTATTATCTCCACTTCCACTTGGACTGTTTCCGTGTTGTCTGGGTCCTCAAAGATGAGGATCAGTTCAAAATCGTCTCCGACATCGATGTCGTCGTCGACGAGCTTCACGTTAAAGTCGTCGAATCCGACCTCTGCTTGTGCAGACTGTACCACACAAAAGATTAATGCTACAAGTATGATTTTTACAAAAAAAGATCTCTTATTAATCATGGTATGTAAACATTGAGCAATACTATTTTTTAATGCATCTGGTTTTCTGGTCATCTTGCCCTCTTTGCTACAACCCATATTCCTAAAAGTAATACTGTAACGATTGAAAGGTTGGCGACAAGCTCGTATATGATTTCGATGTATTGGCCGAAAAAATATCCTACGACAGCCATCTCAGATGCCCAGAAAAATTCTCCGGGTAACCCTAACAAGATGAATTGTCGTTGGCTGCATTTGCTTGCTCCAGCCAAAAAGCTTATCGGAGTACACAATGGCGTGAAAAGAAATCTGCTAAGAAAGATCATGCGTCCGTCACATGACTTGAAACTCGACTCCCCTGCCTTGATGATTTTTGTAAGAAACCCCGGAAGTCTGTGTTGGATTTTTCGTATACGGCCGCCGATTAGAAATGCGACATTGTCGCCTATTGTAGCGGCAAAGGTTGCGATGAGGATAACAACGGCTAGATTCGTGTATCCGTTTGCCGCAAGTGCAGCTGATGCTATGATGAAAAGGTCTGTTGGTAGGGGAAGCCCAGATGAGCTTAAAAGAATCACGCTTCCAAGAATTAGATAGGTGTTTTCAAGCAAAAGATCAAAAAGGGTGTCAGAAGACAATAGACTAAGTAAATCCATTTATGGAGTCCTCCGCGGAGGTTTAGGGGGTCTGTCACTGCATAAAAGAAAAGTCTGACGGATTTTATTGAGGGTTTCATTTCCCCCCTTTAGTTCTTCTTCAGGAATCAAATCCACTAACTCAGTCTGCAAGCACTGTTTGGATGATATTTTAAGATTTTCGCAGACACATTTCGGATCGGCATTAAAAACACGCGACGCTAGGGCCACATCCATCCAAGGCTCGATTATTCTTTCTCCTTTTTGTTCGGCTCTGCATCCTAGAACTGTAAGTGTTAGCTCCTTTTTTGCCTCTTCTATTGGGATTCTCCGGTCTCCAAATGTTTCCCCTACCCTAGTGGTTCTGCATTGGTCTTCAGAATAATTTAGCTGACGGCAGATGCATTCCTCTTCTATATCATAAAGTTGGCTGACATAACCGACAGTCATCCACCCTCTTACAGAATCAGCATGCACATATCCTGTCACTGACTTTTCAATGAGTCCCTTGTATGAGTAAAACGCACGTATAACAAAGAATCCTAAAAGGATGATAAGCACAACCAATAAGATTCTGGCAGTTCTTTTTTTCATTTTATCATATTTCGATTTTCGAAAAGAGGTAGCTTCCAATTAAACCCACAGCTAAGGCAAGGACAGCCAAAACGGATAAATCGGTTGAAAGGGAGAAGATAAACTCGCCGGAAAGCGTCCCCCTAAGTCCGTCTACGCCGTATGATAACGGATTCAGCCTCATGATGGTGTCAAGGAACGGAGGAAGGTCTTTCATGGGAAAGAGGGCTCCGGAAAGAAAGAAGAGGGGCATGATAAGAAAGTTCATGATTAAAGGGAAGGCCTGCATGTCCTCAATACGTGATGCTATAGCGGTCCCGACGGCTGTGAAGAGTAGGGCTATGAGGGCCATATATACTACAGCCAATGGAAGCATCATCACGTCGACTGGTCTAAATCCAATGATCAAGGTCATAACTAGGACTACACTGCCTTGAGCTACGGCCACCGTCGCACCACCCAAAGTGCGGCCGACCATGATTGAGGTTCGTGGGATTGGCGCCACAAGCGTCTCCTTTAGGAACCCGAATTTTCGGTCCCAGACGACTTCGATGCCCGTGAACATAGACGTGAAGAGGATGCTCATGGCTATGACTCCCGGAGCCAGAAACTGAAGATAATTGCCTGCGCCGGCCTTCTCGAAGATGGGGGAAAATCCGAAACCGAACGCGACTAAAAAGAGGACGGGTTGCCCGAGTGAACCTAGGAGCCGAGGCTTTGAACGCCAGTATCTTTTAAGCTGCCTGAGCCACATGACGTAGATGGGTGCATAGTTCATCGGCGCATCACCCTGCGCATCCTGCGCATCCGGTCAAGTGTCGTGCCTGTTTCCTCTCGGATGGAGCGGCCAGTAAAGGAGAGAAAGGCTTTTTCAAGGGAATCTGTTCCGGATTGCTGGCGCAGGTCTTCGACCGTTCCATCTGCCACAATTTTCCCTTTGTCGATTATTGCGACTTCGTCTGCGACTGATTCTGCTTCCGGGATGTAGTGGGTCGTGAAAAAGATGGTTATACCCTCCTTTTTGTTGAGTTCTTTGATGTGTTCCCAGATGTTGTTTCTAGTCTGGGGATCTAATCCTATCGTCGGTTCGTCGAGAAATAGTATCTTTGGGTGGTGGACCAGTCCGCGGGCTATTTCGAGCCGTCGTTTCATACCTCCAGAAAAATTCTTTACGAATTCATCTCGTCGGTCCCAAAGATCGACGAGTTCGAGCAGACTTTTAATGCGGGTCTTCCTGACTTCTTTGGAGACCCCATAGATCACGCCGTGGAAGTCCATGTTTTCATAGGCGGTTAGTTCTTCGTCGATGCTTTGGTCTTGAAAGACGATTCCCAAGGATTTCCGGACTGCATCTTTCTGAGTCCGACAATCGAATCCGTTAACCTTCATGCTACCAGAAGTTGGTGAAAGCAGCGTTATAAGCATCTTGATGGTCGTCGACTTGCCTGCTCCGTTGGGTCCGAGAAATGCGAAGATGCCGCCAGCTGGCACATTGAATGAGATGTCATTTACGGCGATTAGCTCACCGAAACGCTTTGTCAGGTTGCTGACAGTAACCGCAGCAAGAGAGGAATCCATGGTCAAACTATTTTGCCATCCACTATTTTTATCTGCCGCTTTGCTTGACTTGATATCTTTGGGTCGTGGGTGACGACGATGAGTGTTTTACCTTCTTCGCGGTTGAGGCGGCGAAGCAGGTCCATGATAGTTACACCGGTTTTTTGGTCGAGGTTGCCGGTGGGTTCGTCGCCGAGGATGATGGCGGGGTCGTTGGCGAGGCCTCGGGCAATGGCGACTCGCTGCTTTTGGCCACCTGAAAGTTCTGGTGGTTTGTTTTTTGCTTTATCATCCAATTCCACCAGTTCGAGGAGCTTTTGCACCCGTTTCTGACGTTCAGATCCTGAGACCCCCTTATACCTCATAGGGAGGGCAATGTTCTCGAACGCGGTCATTGAGGGTATGAGGTTGAACTGCTGGAAGATGAAGCCTAGTTTCTCCCTTCTCAGCCGTGCTTTCTGTAGGCCGTCGAGTGTGCTGATGCCGACGCCTTCTATGTAGACTTCGCCTTTGGTTGGCGTGTCAAGTACGCTGATGAGGTTGAGTAGAGTTGACTTGCCGGACCCCGAGGGGCCGATGATGCTTACGTATTGTCCGAACTCGATTGTGAAATCCAGGCCGTTGACTGCGCGGCACTCGTTGGGTTTTCCTTCGTTGTATATCTTATACAGGTTTTCGCAGAGGATTTCGCCCCCATTTTCCTGTTTTACACCCACCTCATTCATATCGCAACACCTCTATGGGGTCAAGTTGGCTGGCCTTGTAGGCGGGGTAGAGTCCCGCACCCATCCCAAGTGCGAGTGAAAATCCGAGTGCAAGGGAGACCCACTGCATAGTAATTACGGTTGTGAATGTTGTATAGGATTCGATGGCGTAGGTTGCCCCGTATCCGAGAGAGAGGCCTGCGATGCCGCCGAGGATGGATAGGATGGCTGATTCCTGAAGAATCTGGGTGAGGACCATAGTCGTTGTGGCGCCGATGGCCTTCATGACGCCGATTTCGCGTCGGCGTTCCATGACTGTCATGACCATTGTGTTCATGATGCCGATTCCTCCGACGATGAGCGAGATGGCGGCGATGCCGTAGACTGCGGTCTGGACTGTCCCGAGGGTTTCTTGTAAGCGTTCCACCATAGAGAGTATGGACATGACCCGTACGTTTTCGATTTCGGTTTGGATTAGTTCGGTTGTCTCCTGGGTCTTTTCGACGTCTTTGAGTTTCACCTTGAGACTTTCAATGGTGTCGTCGTCCTCAATTTCCTGCATGGTCGATAACGGGACGTATGTGGCCTGTTCGATGTCATCTTCGGTTGTTTCTTCGAGGATGCCAACGACCTCGAATTCAAACGTCTCTGTCGTGTCGTTTTCTGTTCTCTCGTAGGTGATCTCGTCGCCGACGTTGAGCTGGTTGCTTGTCGCCGCGGTGTAACCCATCAACACGAGCAGTTTATTGTCATCTGCTTCGTCAATCTTGCGTCCTTCTTGGGCGACGATACTTTCATCGACTAGGAAGGTCAAATCTTCTGGATTAACGGCAGTGAACTCGATGTTTGTAGCACCCCCGCCGCTACCTCCACCGAACATGTCGCCAGGTCCACCCATACGTCCGCCACCTGGAAATCCGAATCTACCTCGCCCACGGGTGATCCTGTAGGTGGCAACCTGGATGACGTCTTCGACGTTTTCCATGTCGCGGATTTGGTCGATGACTCCGTCGTCGATTGCATCGTCTTCGGTTGCCTGGACGTCGATGGTTCCTGCAAGGTCACCAGCCATGGCGTCGATGTTGGCGTTAAGTCCTTCGCCGATGGCGGCCAAGGCCATTATTAGGCCGATTCCCATGGCTATGCTGAGTATGGTCAGCGCGCTTCTGGACTTGGCCCTAAAGACGTTTTTAAACGCTATGTCTAGCATTTGTTGACCTACCCAGACTTCATGCGCTGATAGAACTTGTAGCCGACCCCTACAAGAACGAGGATGCCTATGCCGTAGTAGATATAGGTCGTTGTTGATGTGCCAGTTTGCGAAGTCATGGTTCCAGTGCGTCCAGTCGTCCGTGTGCCTGTGCCGGTTCCGCCGCCGAGGGTTATCTGTTCACGTTGGACGATTCGTTTATTATTGGCACCGTTGTATTCGAGGAGGAGAACCGCACTCCCCGTTGACGTCGTGTCGAAGGTGAATGTAGTCTGTTTTGTCACCTTGATGTCCGACTTGTAGTCGATGAACTGTTGGCTGCCGGTACTACCTGCTCCCGTGAAATTTCGCCCAGACGGCATCGTCTCAGCATCAGGTGTTGTTGCATTTCGCATGCCGCGCCGAGCAGCGAAATCGGTGGGTGTTTGCGGGGTTGTTGCGCCATCCGTCTCTGAACCTGATTGCGGAGCGCCTCCAAGGATGAGGGTGCCTTTGACTGCGTCTGCCGACCGTGTGCCGACGTTTGCGACTTCGATTTGGACTGAGCTGCCCGAGGATCTGACGTTGATGATCTCCAAAACTACCCTTCCTCCCACATCTATGCCGATGTCTTTTGTGTCAGTGTACGAGGATCCTCCGACTTTGTAGTCAATTTCGAGGGGGATGCTATAGGTCTTGGTGTCGGCGTCCCAACCCACGTAGACTTTGAACTCTACAGTGAGTTCCTCTCCTGCTTTGATTGAACCGATGTATTTTTCGGGGGTGTCGGCTGGCGTAAAGGGGCTTGAGAAATCTAAGCCAACTGTCAGATCATCTGCTCCTGCGGCTCCGACGTTTTTGAATCCAACTTTGATGGTGACCATTTCTCCAGGCCCTGTTGGTTCATATGAGATGTCTGTTACCTTAAGGTCGACGCCTGCGTCTTCTATGTTTAGCCCCAACGTGATGCTGTCAGTTGTCGTCGTTCCTGATTCGTCTGTGTAGGATAGTCCGAGAGATGCCGTGCATGGTCCTGCGGCCGCGGGTTTCACATCATATTTTATGCTGAATTTCTGGCTTTCCGTGACGTCTCCTATGAATTTCCGCGAAGATCCGAGCACAGTCAAACAGGTAGTGTTTGTCTTTGATGCGCCTGCTGTTGAAGTTAGCGTCGCTTCGACGTTTTTAACCGAATCCTTTGTTACTCCTTCAAGTATTAATGTGTCTATGGTGTCTTTGAAATAGGTAATCTTTGATGGTGTAATTTCAAAGAGAGGGTCGCTGTAGACGCTAACCGGAACCTCCCATTTGGTGCCCATGTCGTTTTTCGATTGGCCAAGCGAATCGTATCCGTCGTAGGTGATAGATACTGGAATGGAGCGTAGGCCGGTTTTTGCGTTTTCGTTTACGCGAATTAGAACAGGCATCGTCTTTGAGGCGCCGTACTCGAGGGTGCCGACGTAGACGCGTTTGTCGGCGGTGATGGAGGATGTACTTGCAATCCAGACCTCGACGCCCAAGGCGTTGAAGTCCCCGGTGTTTTCGATGACTAGATTTAATACGCCCTGGTCTCCTCGTCTGAGATTTGTGTTTACAGCCGTTGAGTCGAAGTCTAGAACGACATTTGATGGTACCCATGCATTACCTGTTGTAATTAAGGTTAGGAGTGTCAATACACTCATCCAAATTTTTCTTCTGCTCATTTTTTTCTTCATGGTTTTTCCTCTTTTCAATACATATGAAATTTAGATATTTATAGTTGCGGTCATAACTTTCTTGACAAACGAGGTATTCGTTATGACCGCAAATATATTTGAGGGCGAAAGATAATGTCCAAAATGTTTTGCCCTCAACTATAATGCATAAGATTAATGTGAAACAGGGGATAACTCTAAGTGAAATATCTGTTGCAGAAAGTGAAACACCCCTTAAGAAATTGGAGGTGGGGGCTCCTATCGAAGGCAGACGCACAATCTATTCGTTTGGTTTGTGCTGTCCAATGCCACAAGGATAGGAACCCCCAAAATGGATAGGTTTGGGGTATCACCTCCCTTTCATTTTATTTTTTCATCACTTACACGATTTCTTCAGCAGCTTAGCTTATTCCTCGGTTGCCTCGGTGGCAAAGGCGCATGGCATGCGTCCTCCTCGTCCTCGCCTAATACCTAGTCCTTTTCCTTCTCCGTTTGCTCTCTTCTCTTGTAGGCCTGCTTGCACTTGTTCTTCGGTTGCGTCTGCGGGTAGGCCGAGTTTTTCCTTTAGGGAATCAAGCATTTCCACGTGTCTTTCCTGCATTTGAGCTTTCATAGCTGCATGGAACTGCCCAACAGTCGATTGCTCAGTTAATCCTAGATCTGAGAGGCTCTTCTGCCATCTAGCCTCTTGTACCTGTTCCCTGGTTGCGTCTTCCGATAGTCCAAGTTCTTTTAGAGTGGCTGCTTTGTCTAAGCCACCAATCGGTCCTCCTCGCATGAATCCATGCTTGGCGAAACCAGTTATTCCTTTTTCCCCTATGGTGCCGTTTGCATTGACAGCCGAGGCTAGCGCGAAGGCCAGCAAAGCCGTCAACCCGACCGCCAAAATCTTTGTTAACAATTTCATTTTGTTGTTTACCTCTTTTTTATTTATGCTACGAACAGCCGAAAACTTGGATATTTCCAAAGAATGGGGTCATAGCCCACTCGGCTGTTCGGCATAAAAAACTCGGGATTTTTTCCCGAGTTTATTTATCAACTGGACTGAAACAGGGGATAACTTTAAGTGAAATATTAGAAACAAAAAGTGAAACAGGCAGGTTTTAGGAGAATAATTAGATCTTTAGCTTAACCAGGTTTGTGCTTCCCAGAGGCTTCTTTTCAACGATTCCCCGCTGTTCGAGTTTGGATAGAAGCCTTGATACTTTGACTTTCGAAAGACCGCATTCGGCGACAAGATACATCTGTTCAATCTTCTTTTCCTTTAATAGGACTCCAACGACTTTTCGCTCGTCTTCGGGGAGAATCTTTAGAAGGTAATCCATCTGTTTTCTTGAAACACGCCATTGGAATAGAAGCATGATGAGGGCGCCGACGCCCATTGCAACGGCTGCGACGCCGTAGGCGAGTATGGGCATCTGGTTGCCCGTGTCTGCGATGTATTCCCCATTCAGGATGGACAGGAGAATCCCCAAAAAAAAAGACCAAGATGATAGCAACCGCTAAACGAGACTCAGATATTTCCATGCTCAATCAGTTATGTCTTTTTTCATCTGCAGATAGGTTTCCCTGTCGATTTCTCCAGCAACGTAGCGTTTTTGGAGTAGTTGTAAGGGGGTTTCAGTGTGCCGGTTTGAGCTTCGTAAAAGCCACCAAAATATCAAGGCCACGATTACAACGATAAAAACATTCCACACGATTGGCATCGGGATTATGCCGAATAGGTCCTCCCGCCACCATGTTGGGGCACGGCGCACGGCGGCTTCTCCCACCATCCGTCCTCCCTCACGTACGAGCGTCTCATTCATATTATTTACCTCATATAGATTAGATTATTATTAATAAGGATTGAAACAGACCTAAACTTTGACTGAAACATCTGTATCATTAATTGAAACACTCATTTAAACTCATTGAAGGAGAGTGAATTTTATAGGTGGCATCCCCTTTTTAGTCCCCCTTGCTTGCGAGCTCTTCAATATTCTAGATCCATCCAGCGACTCGATTCGTTCAGCATTGGTTCCAGCAAGGATGGCAGTACCCGTGGGTGTAGCCATTTCTTTTTTATATTTGTCGGATTGTTGCCAAGGAATGTTATGGGTTTCAAGAATTCTCTTGACTGATGGAGCGGGAACATCCATGGTCCCATGAGAAAAGGTCAACTGGCCTCTGCCGACATTGACGTAGTCGAGAAATGATGTCTTTGATATTTTGAGTTCCTCGATGCCGACGATGAATCCTGTGATATCGATGATAATATCTTTCGCCTCGTGGAGAATCGCCTCGGTTTTTTGATTGGGATGAGGATGATGATGAATTTTTAGGATTTCTTTCAGTCTGGGGTCATTTTGGTGGACATATTTTTCCGCCTCACAAAGTGTTTGGAGGATTTCATTTCCGATTTCCCCATATTTCGAAGATACACCTGCATGATTCATTGAATCTGAAAGGAGCACTTTTGCTTTTGATTCGTGGAGGTGTTTGATGTTTTCTTCGAGTCTAATCCCTAGTTGATAGATATCCTGTTCAACGACTAGGTTCACTTCTGTTTTCCCCAGTTCATGTCCGGCATACTCCATGGCGGAAGTTACTTTTTTCCCATCCGCCCCTAAACCGATCAATCCCGCACAAACAATATCTCCTGCGATACCGTTTCTGGTATCGATAACTAGCTCCATTTCATCTGTAGGTTATCTCATCTATTGTTACTTGTTTTCCCCTAATCATTTCAACGTCTCGCCGGTTGCATTTAGGGCATCCGATAAGATAGGTCATGTGCCCCAACTCCTCAAAGTCCACTTCCCCTTCGAATCCACATCCACATCTAAGTTCCGGATTAGAGGTGTTCACTAGGATTTCTGCACTAATCTCTTTTTCTTTGAGTAGCTCACCGACCCAAAAACCTAAGTTTTCAGAATCCAAAAGTAGAAGCTTCCCCACAGTAATTTTTACGTTTTTTATCTCTGACGGAGGCTTTTCGGCTTTTTCAAGTACAACCTTGACTATCTCCTGAGCATAGGTTATGTCGTGCAATTTAAATCCTCAAATTACTTCTAACTATACCATGGATTTCACGTATTTAACAAGTATCCTCCACATCCAGGAGGTCGGGGTCGATGTCGCGGCGATTAACGAGAAAAACGCAAAGAAGGTTAGAGAGATCCTAAACGAAAAGGGCATTACTTCATTTGATATCTCGGGATCAATTGGGAGCGGAAAAACGTTGTTGATAGAAAAAATCATTGGAGAATTTTCCAAAAAAAAGATCGCCGTTATTGTGGGAGATGTAGATGCCACATACGATTCAGAAAGGATTAGATCCCACAATGTTCCTGTCGCATCAGTTAACACAGGAAAAGACTGTCACCTCGACGCCCACCGGATTGAGCATGCCCTTGAAAAGTTTGACTTGGACGCCGTGGATGTTTTACTCGTGGAGAATGTCGGGAACCTAATTTGTCCCACGGATTTCAACCTGGGATGCGATCACAGGATCGTTGTCATATCGGTCACGGAAGGAGACGACACAGTAAAAAAGCAGCCGGCGATCTTTGCAGGCGCTGATTTATCAATGGTCAACAAAATAGACTTGGACACTGAATCGGTTGCTGACTCATTAAAAGCGGATGCCATTAACGCAGGAAGTAAGAAAGCTTTTTCCGTCAGTTTGAAAAAAAACGAAAATCTGGATGAGGTCTTCAACTTTATAAGGGAGAGAATAGAAATTGAGTAGAAGGATTGTGATGGACGAAGAAGTTAAGATAATAAAACCTCAGGTTTGGAATTTTGAAGTTGTCAAAGGGAAAGACGCCTGGAAGGAGGTTGTCTATTCCGCCCGAATGAGCGGAGTTCCCGAGGTCGTCAAAGACGAGGCCGTATTTTCCATGATGGTGGAAAACGACTACGGCTCGGCCCTCGAGCACATAATCGTGAAATTCGACGTCAAGATGAGCAAAGGAAACGCCCCCGAATTTCTTGAACACCGACTTGCAAGCCACTCCGGTTACTCAACGAGATACATCGAGGTTAGCGAGGGAGTGGACAAAAAAGAGAAAGCATACGAGGTTATTCTTCCAACACATCTGATGGATGACAGTGAGATAAACTACCTATTGAAAAAGGATGTGGAAAACGCAATTGCGAATTACAAGGAGTTGCAGGAAATGGGGGCCTCAAGGGAGATATCCCGTTACGTTTTACCATTTGCCCAAGCCGTCGGGACATATCATGTCACAATGAATTTACGCTCTCTTTTGAATCTACTTTCTCTTAGGCTCTGCGTCAGATCGTCTCCGGAGTTCAGATGCATCGCATCCCAAATCTACTTCAATCTAATGGAATCCCTCCCACCGTTAAAAGGACTTGTTGGATGCAGGGGTTTCAACCGGGGAGCCTGCCCCGAAAACAAAGTAACGGGAGTCAGAGTCGGAAAACAGCACCCAAGATATCCGCCTTGCCCTTTCAAGTCACCTGAATCTGATGTCTACATCCCAACCATCGATGAGCTGAGAAAGGGAGCAACCCTTAAGGAATTCAACAAAGAGAAAGCACTCCAAGTACGGGAAGCATCCTATAAAAAATGGTCAAATTGGGAGTAAAAAATCTAGATCCACTGACCGACAACCGGGAGCAGCACCCTATTTAATCCGTGAGCTAAAAAACAACCTGAAATATTTCCTGTCTCATAGATGACATAACACATCAGTGTAGCCTGAATCAAAACTGGAATAATTCGCGCAATCTCCAAGGGGTGCCAGAAGATGAATGTTGCCGTGGAGAGAATATATGCTAGTATGGTGTTCTTT
The DNA here is from genome assembly GCA_043820265.1 of Candidatus Altarchaeota archaeon. Classification (GTDB taxonomy): domain Archaea; phylum Altiarchaeota; class Altiarchaeia; order IMC4; family JBDREA01; genus JBDREA01. The sequence goes on from JBDREA010000024.1 coordinate 14,234, forward strand.
GACTTTTTGGCTATCAGAAAAAACAGAACTCCCCGAAAAAGCAACTCCTCATTGAAAGCAGAAAGGAAAAGGGGAATTTGGTTGAGGAAAAATGAGTAGATCGAAAGGATAGGGTTAGTTGGAGGGGCTACGAGGCAGTGAACAAAGAGGGTAAAGATGGTTGCAATCAATCCCAACTTCACACTTAATCCAAGGTTTTTTTCCGTTAGTCCAATCTCCCCAAACAAAAACCCCCATCTCCAGGATAAAACAAGGATCGGTAGAGTCACCAAACAGAACTCTAAAAAAAGGAAAGGCCACTTCCCATAGTCACTCCAGGGTTGCCAAGTCAACCACACCTCCTGAAAGAATAAAAGGCCAGGCAACGACATTATCAATATCTTCTTGTAGGAAAAATCCCTTTTTGAAAAATAAAGACAAGTGCAAACCAGAAAAACAGGAAAAACCTTAAGGAGAGTGTAAGGATAAAACATGAAATGCTATTAACCATCTTCTTAAAAATCCGCGTCTCAGCTGGACATGTATTTAGGCCGACTTGCCCATTCTTGAAAGATAGTCCCCATAACTCCAATCCTTAAAGTGTCTTTCCCACATCCCCCTTGGTATCTCCTGCCAGAATAACCCGTTCTCACGAAGGACTTCATCGGGGTAGAGAGTTGGGTTGTTCAGGTTGTTTCTGTCCGAGACACCGACCAGATCGACGACAACAGGCTCCTCAGTTACGGGGTCCATACCCTCAAAGTATACGACTGCTTTGCCGCCCTTCACACCAGTATTTACCAGTTCGGCCATTTTTTTACCTATCCTTAACCCCTTTATCTCATCACTTTTACATGGAGTCGCACCCCGGCCTTCGTAGTTTTCAATCAGCTCGTTCACTTTGTCTTCGCCTGCTAACTTGTTTAGGGCCGCAACTACGAATCTTCTAATCCCGCCGAGTTGGACGTTATGGTGGGCGTCAAACTTCGGCTGCCACACTGTTCTTCCGAAGTGGGCTGCAAGCTCCCTGTCCCCAAGCATCAATTTAAGATTCATCCGCGGGTCGCTTTCCTCAAAAACCATCTTTTGGAGGGTTGTCCTGAGTATCTCATTGTTTTCCTCTTTTGAGAGTATTCTATTGGCTCCCTTCCATAAGTCGCTTTTTTCCTTGATGTCTTCCCTATCTCCCAGGAGCTCCTTTACGCGGGTACGCAGCATGCCACCCTCCCTTTCTTTTTCAAGTATGCCTTTCATACCCCTCCAAAGTTGGAAGTCGTCCGATACTTCTATCAAATTTGAGACATCTTCAGTATGCATTACATCGACTTCTTGAGGTGTATTCCATAGGATGTTTCGTTCATCTGCGGTCTTCGTTCTCTCAAATTCAGCGGCGAATTCCTCTGTAGAAAGCACCTGCTTCAGCCATCTAAGTCGCAGAGCATTCTGGGCTTGTAATCTATCGATCTCGTATCTAAGCTCGGGTGGCTCAAATCCCTCCGAGACGACGACCACTACCCCTCCATTTCTTTTTTTATTTCTTTTGCGTGAGAGGCGAGACTTCTAAAAGTCGTCGGTTTTTCCGGCGCGAGAATCATAGCTAGGTCCCTGTAGTCCGTGATTTTCCGCCGCTCTTCAGGTGGCAATTCATTAAAATTTGGTGGAAATTTTCGGACTGCTTCGAAGGCAAGCCGAGCCGCCCCCCTTCCGAAGGTTTCGACAACATGAACTTGGTTGTGCGTAGCTGCGTTCTGGATAACAGCCCAGATACTCCTCTGGTAGAACTCGACTGCCGTGTCAAATCCGAGCATTTGGGTCGGAATATCTGCACACGTAACTATCTTGCCGTTGTTTACAACTTCTGACTCTAGGGTCCGTCTGAGGGTGGGCGCCAAGGGTTTCTCATCTAATCCTGCCCTTTCCCTAACTCTCTTGGGTAATGCATTGGAATCCACTTCCTCGAATATCCTAAGTTCTTTTCCGCCTTTCTTGTGGACAAACACCCATTTCTGGCCTTTATCTGTCCTTAGAATCCACCTCTTTTCACTATTGCCTTCGTTGAATTCCACACCTTCTGAGTTGAATTTTCCCTTCACCTTCTCGCTTAGACCGAGTAACTTGAAGGCTTTTCCTACCTCTCTTACGTCGACTTTTTCGTTTTCCAAATTGAACAAGTTCACCTTAAGGCATCCGTCTCCGTCGATGCTTTTAAATGTTCCCACGATAACCATGTCGGGGAATTCCCTGCTGGCATTCTCTAAGATAGCAAGATGGTCGTTGCCGCCGATGCCATAGAAAAATTGGAATGGCCTGATGTTGTCTTTTGTGTTTTGTGGTGCTGCCCTGAAGGGATTTCCCCTAGCCGACCCAAAGGGTGTGCTTGATTGCCCCCTAAAGTCTTCTGCAAGAAGGTCATCAACTAAAATAAGTCCTTGTTCAAACTGATTAGGCGGAACAATCAATCCTTTAGGCCCGTTTTTTACTCCAAGCGGGAACAAGCCAGGATCCAGGTGGTGTGAGAAGGAGGCCAGACAGTCCGCGATGCCCGCGCTATCGCCTCCCCCCGTCATTCCAATGCCACACCTGGATTTGTCCAAGCCGGCTATCAGTTCTTTCTGGGTCACAACTGCAAGACGACCTTCACTTACCCCTCGGAGTATCTCCTGGTTTGTAAGGCGGCTTCTTCCTTCATGTAATACTTTACCTGTTTCTTTATCAGATTCTCCAATTATCTTTCCAGGGTGAGCAAGGTCTCGTTTTCCGCCCTTTTGAAGGGTCATATCCGCCCCCTCTCGAAGAACCCTTTTTCCGCTGAGGCTTAGACGTTCAATAATTCTGCCTGTTTCCTTGTCTACGACAAAGTATTGCCTTGCGCCAACAATGCCCTTTGGTTGGATCCTGCCTATCTCATGTGGAGTAATCCAGACTCTGCCTTGCACAGGTTTTGTCGCGTCACCCATGATATTTATCAGGAAGTACGACAATAAAAGACCATATCGTACTCTGAAAATGCCATCAACACCCTATAAGCTGAAAGCACTTATAACGTGTTCAGGCAGTTTGGATCTGCCGGCGGGCAGAGGGGGTTTGTTCCAGGACATGCCCTACCCATGTATCCGTTGCAGGTTATGCTGTTCCAGTCGACGCAGCAGCAGGTTTCTCCCTGGAAGTCGTAGAAGGCGCTAGCCACACATGAGGTAAAGCAGTTCTGATTAATCGCCTGAAGTTTGTTGTTGGCCCAGGTAGTGCATTGCGCTTTGGTGGATATGGTGGGAGCCCCTAATAGACCGGTGTTTATCCAGTTGTAGCCGTTGATTCCCTGGTCGTCGCAGTATTGCTGGCAGTCGGGGTAGCAAAGGCAGTCGGTTCCGCAGTAGAGGTAGATATTTATGGCTTCGCAGTCGAAGTGGTCTTCGCATTCCTCCCCTGCTGCGTATTCTACGATGTCGTTTCCGCATTCGTAGAGGAAACAATAGTAGCAGTGGCTGCAATCTTCGTAGTTCTTGCAGTAGCCTTGAGTTGGGTCGTTGCAGTGCATTGTGCAGTCCTGGTAGCTGTCGTATAAGGTGATCTGCCGCGGAGAAGTGTCGATGTCGCCGCAGTCCTTGTTCTTACAATAATAGCAGGGAGTGGACTGGTATTGGCTACAAACTTTGCATTTCGCATTGCAGCTTCCCTCACAGTTGCTGGAATCAAAGAGGCTTCCGCCGCAGCTGACTGAAACCGTAGAGGTCGTGGCGGGCGCGGATGTTGATGTGCTCTGAGAGACTGTGGTCGTAGAACCTGATGAGATAGTCGTAGTGGATGCACCCTGCCCGCAACCGACAGTGCACTTGCAGGTGTTTTGATCTAGGACGCATGAACTGACAGTTAATCCCCTGGATTCGCACTGGCCGTCGCAGTACTCCTGGCAGCTTACTGCATCCCACGCGCAACCAAGAGTCGTGGTCGCACCTACTCCTTCGCATTCGGGGTCGCATTCACACGAATCCCTTCTTAATGTGCACTTGGAAACCGGTCTGCTTATGGCGTCGCATACGCTCTCGCAGTATTCATTGCAGTTTTGGGTGTTCCAGATGCAGGTCGAAACCGTTGTCGAGGTCTGAGAGGATACCGTTGTTGTGACTGCACCTTCACCTCCAGCAACTTCTTTTCCGATGGTATATCCTTGATCAGATGATTTCTGAGAGGTCGCAGTCCATTCTTCGTGGTTCCCTTCAACGAATCCTGATCCAGGCTTTGATATCTCAACAGAGCCTGTTTTTCCCTCACCTTTAGGTTTATATTTTCGTTTGATAGAGGTTGAGTCTTCTTCCTTATTGTATTTCTCAGTTAGCTCGAAACGTTTCTCCAATGCCATCTTAGCAAGGTTGAAAACGTCAACATGATATGATGCCAAAGAAGGGGCTAGAGCGTATAGAGAATCGGGAGTTACATATGCCTCATCAATAGGCTTACCTGTGAGTGTAATGCTTTTTACTAATGGGTCAGTGTTCAGGTTACTTGTTAGATCCACCATATTGCAGTATCCGGTCTTGCTCTCGTAACCCAAAACCACGGCTTTCTTGCTGTCGGGGCTTGCCGCGATTCCGACGTTTGGCTCAAGTAATCCCTTGAGTTCAACCCTACCCAGGCTGTTTCCCGTCGCTGCATCAAATACGTCGAGATAGGATCTCTTCAGCGTCGTAACAGATGAGGCGACAAGCAATAATTTTCCGTCGGGTGTGAGCACAGGAGGTACTCCGGGTGGTGTTGAGCCGGCCAGATTAATTGTCCGAATCAAGACGTCAGATTGTGCGTTCAGGAAGTGGAGATATCCTGGCCCCCCCCCTTCACCTGATGCCAAAACAAAAGCCCGGGTCCCGCCTGATGTCGGCACAATCGGGGAATCCCAGGATATCGTTCCTTTGAGTTTTAACGTACCATCAGCTATCTTTTTTCCGAGTGTTGGAAGGGTTGATGTGCCGGCCTGAGATGAAACAGAAGTTGTCGGTTGGGGGCTTGAGGTTGTGGGTGTTGTAGTCTCAGATTGAGCGCCGGCTATTGTGGTGAAAGCGGCTTGCACAGTTGTTTGCGTCTGATCGTCTGCATCACACACTCCATTTGCGTCCTGATCAAGACAACAGTCTGCTCCGTAGCGTATGTAGGGAGCTTCACAAACTACGTCTCCCGTTTGTCCGCTCTGCTGACTCAAATCCTCAGTGCATCCAAAAACAAATCCCAAAGAAATTAAAACAAAAACCGTAAACAACCTTCCACTAAACCTCATTAGATATCACCCAAAAAAATCTTAAAAAAGATAAGGTGTGAAGGTTTAAAAAAGAATGAAGAACATAAAGGGGGACCATACAGGTTGCCTTGGGGAGGAAGCCCAGCTGGTCGGGTTTTATTTTACCTGCTCCTTTTTTTCTTTCCTACTTTTTTAGGTTAGGTTTTCTTTTTCTTAGGGCGGTTTTTTTCCGGTTCGTTTTGTACTTCCTCCCCGGCATGCCATTTGGCTCAGGAAATAAACGTTCATTGGTTTTTAGGCCTTTGTTCGTCTCACATTTTTTCCTTTTTCGTCCGTAAACGAATGGATCTTCTGTGGATTTTTTCCTTTGCCAATTATCTGATGGTCCTCCGACCTATAAAAAGTTGTCGCTACCACTATTTCTGGTATTTTTGGGTTGTTCTCGGATTTATTCGTCTTTGTCGCATATCTTGTTTGCGTTCTGATCTGCGCAGCAGCCAGTTCCGTGGCGGATTTCGCCTTCCTCGCATGAACCCGAATCTGAGCCGCCTCCCCCGAGGATTCGTTTGACCGCAGACACTACTTTTTTCGCAGCGGACTTCACAGTCGAAACGACCTTGTTTACGACTTTAGAAACCGTTCCCTGCTCTTTTTCTACTGATGTCGCCTTGGGGGAACCTGGACTCCCAGTTAACGCGCTGGCAATTCCTGAAGAGATGGCTGAACCGATAGATTCGGTTCCACCTGGTTTTGATCTGAGCCTGCTCTCCCAGTTTGATCTAATCGAATTAAAGTTCGTCGAACCTGTCCCAACAGTAACTACGTATGAGCCTACGACAAAAAGGCCTGATCTTTGATTGGCGTCTTCCTCATCTCCTCGGACTATGAATGCCGTGGCTGAATTCTCAATTATCTTTTCATTCCACTCTCTTTCGAATTCGGCTTCGTCGAAGTCATCCTCCCCGAAGCTGAACATCCCTGAGAACGCCTTCATTAGCTCCTTTAGGAGGACCTTGTAGAAGACAAGCATCTGTTTGGCAGACTCCGAATTCTTCATCTTAATTACTGCGACTTCGAAGTCGTCTGAACCATCGGGCGACTCATATTCACAAGCAAGCGCCTCTTCCATCGAATAAAAGATATCTCTTGGGTCAAAACCCAACTTGGAAACGAACTCGTCGTACTCCTCCCTTTGAGAAGCATTCATCTCCTCAGAGGAGAAGTCCATGTCCTCAAACATATCCGGTCTGAGTGTGACGTTCGCACTCGAAAACGAAAAACCAGACGGAAGAATCGCCCTGCAATCTGATTCAGAAAGAATAAAACCAGATACCGTGTTAGATAATAGGAAAACCAAAAGTGCCGTAACTAAAACATTTATTTTTCTCATTTCAACATCACCCTAAAAGATCTCACACATCTACTTGGATAGTAGAAAATAAAAAGACAAATCCCTTATTCATAGCAAACTAATCCAGATTTTATCGAACCAGTTTTCGAATTTCTCAGCGGTTTTTTCATCTTCTATATACACGTTTGCTTCTCGGTTTTTCTCCAGGCCATAGTAGGTCGGGTTGGTGGAGCCCACGAAAACCTTTTTCCCGTCGATTAAAAAAAGCTTAGAGTGTAGTGTTTGGTTTTCACCATCGAATTTCACCGAAACATTGTTTTCCTCAAGAAGGGGAACCGCCGAGTTGTCTTTTGCGTATTCGTCCACGATGATTTTCACGTCCGCTCCTCTTTTTTTGGCTTCGATTATCTGTTTTATTATCTTGTTGCTCGCCGACTCAGGAAAGCTCTTATAATATTTCAACTCGAATGTCGCTACGTGAATCGAGGCTGATGCTTCAGTGAGGACCTTGATCAGTTGCGGGGCGTAGTCGAGGTCGTTTAAGACCACTATTTTTTCAATTCCCTTTCCATCGATTTGCGGGCAGTTCTTGTTTGATCCTAGCTCAACTGCTTCAATCCCTAAAACTACGCCCAATAGCAGACCGATAAGCAGGATTGAAAAGGTTTTCCTCTTGAAAGCCATAGTTTATATTACTATAAAGAATTATATAAATAGATATTGGTTTGTACTATCATAAAAAAAGCCAACTATGAGTCTCCGAAGTTTATGTAGAGGCTGACCACCAAAGCCATTACTATTGCAACCAACGTAATGGACGTGCACCCAAGGAAATGTGTGGAGAAGGTTGAGAAGCATGCTTGAATTATACGCTGCTCATAAAATCTTCTAAGGGCCTCGAATGCTATGCCTAAAAAAGCGGAAATCGAAACATCCCGGGTCATGTCATTGGTGGGCTTGTTCGTGAACACCTTAGACCAGACACCCTTCCAGGCCTTGTAGAGAAAAACCAGAACAACAACAGAGATAACCAACAAGACGGGCAGATAAAGGTAATTTCCCTCTTCAAGAGACATATGAACCGAACCGGTCGGCGAAAGCGCTAACTGAGTGAAATAAGTCGCCGTAAAGGCTACAAGGATCAATCCAAAGCTGTAAACGAATTTCGCGACATCGAGTTCGACGTTTCGTGCAAAGGAGACCATGTTTACTATTTGGTTTTACCCGCTTTAAATTGTTTTGTTTTAGCCCAAGGAAGACCGGCCCCCTCAAGTAAACCGGTTACCTTCTGCTTTTCATCCCCCTTCAAACCCTTCCAGTCGATGAGTGCGAGCGTTGGGGTGGGTTCTGTCTTCGCAATCATCAACTCGAGAATCTTCTCGTCTAGGTTTTCGACAGCATATTTAGGGGCCATATGTCCGACTGCAACCGAACCATCCTTTACGGCCTCAGTGAAGTTCGGCGCGTAGTGCGGTCCCCCGAATCCGATTGCCGAGGGGAGATCAACTGGCGCCTCCGATACCACGTAGTTGATGGCTTCTGCTACAGCGCGGCAGGCATCCGGGTTTTTCCATTGTTCTTCGGTCGAACCCACCTCCATGTACAGGAGCGGAAAGGTTAGTTCGGTCGGGCCGTGGTGCGTGACCTCCAAGGATACCTCAAAATTATCTAGCGAATATTTCTCCCTCACAGAATAAAGGGCAAGCAAAGCTTTCCTCAGATAAAGTGAATTTGTTGATTGAAGCGACTTAGGCTCCCCGCCAAGCTCAGCCGCGCCGAAATTCCCGGTTGCATGACACGTGAGAGTCGGTTTACCTGATTCCGCCTTATGCCTTGAGGCGACGATGCATACCCTAGGGGTAAACTTATCAAACGAGGAGATAGTCCTAAAGTTAGGCACAAATCCCACCAATTCAACATCGATTCTCTGATTTAATTTGAACTCACTAGAAAGGATCTCCGCCATGTTTCTTCCGGCGACGTCGTCCTGGGAGAAGGCAACAAGCTTCATTTACAATCTAAAAGGATGATGTGGACATACATATTAATCTATCTTATCGAGAGGATAGTTCAAAGGCTGATCATTGACTCAAAAGTCGAGCTTAGAGTTAATTGAAGAATCATAAATAGGATTATGGGAATTGCAATCATAAAAGGCATATATTTTATCCCGTTTTTTGCTTCTCCGCTATTGATTAATCCGATTATCGCTGAACCCATCAGAGCTGAAAACACGATTGAAATAAGGGAAAATTTGACTATAAAATCCTTATTTATTTCACTCGATGAACCTAGACCGGAAAGAATTGACACCCTCTGCGCTATAACGTCTTGGGGCATCTGCGACATAATCCGCTGGTTTGAGGTTGATAGAGCATCAACTAAAAAGCTTGATACGCCAAATAGCAGGGGGGCGCCAATTGCTATGGCGAAGAAGATAAAGCTCACATACATCAATACACTTGCTCTAAGTTCTTTTTGGATGAGATCCCTCCTTCGAAGGATGGTTGCAATCTGGATTAGCTTAGCGGAAAGATCCCCCCCAGAGTTAATTCCTTGGAGTATGAGTTGCATGGCTACTCTAATATTCTTCGACTTATAGCGCGAAGCAACATCCATTAGTGCCTTCTTTGTGGAAACACCTGTGAGCATCTCTTTGCCTGCACGCTCGATTTCGAGATTCAGCCTCCCGTATTCTGGCCTCGTGGAGATAAAGATAGCCTTATGAATGGATTCCCCCGCCTTGATGTTCGCAGACATCATATGAAGAAAATCAGGGACGTGCTTTTCCATTTCGCGGGCTCTGTGTTCTAACCTGAGCACCAATGTATTGTAGATGAAAAAATAAAGAAAGAATAAAACTGAAATAAAGATCATCCATGAAGGGGAAGAAATATACTCTGATAGGATGATCGTTACAAAATATGAAAAAATCATGCTTGCTGTGATGAACATCGTGAGGAACTTATCGAGGTCTACGTATATTCCGTTGTAATGAAGGAGTGGATATATCTTCCTTTTGAAGAAATTTGAGTGAAACTGCTTCTCCTCTTCTGTGCTCTCAGAATCTCCAAGGATGGATGGTCGCCTGGATTTAATGATTCCTGCGAAGACGAGTTGCAGTATAAAGGTAACAAAGAGGAGCACCCAGAAAGTTGTTTCGGTGATTGGCAAGTTTGAGACAGGAAGAGAAGAGATCACAATCAACACAGTGATCCCAAGAGATGGTATGATGACTGCAACCATCATATAAAGCATGGCGAGAGGATTAAGTTGGCTCCCATATCTCTTGATTTCGATAAACTGTTCTTGAATTAAAAACTCGGCTGCCAGAGCCAAGTCTTCGGCCAATGAACTACCTGATTTAAGTGAATTAGAAATTTGCCAGCAAACCCTGCTAAAGTATTGGGAAGGGTTTCTTTTTGCCAGGTCTTCGACGCACCCAGCCATTGATTCTCCGGTCTTTACTTTTTCGGTGATTTTCTGGAATTCCGCAGAAATCGCCCCAAACTGCCCCATACCGATAGTAACCATGGAATTAAAGACTGGCAGGCCACCTTGTATTAGTACCTGCATGGATTGCAGGGCAAATAGGAGGTGGCGGTCGATGTCATTGATTCTTTTAGATATTATCATCTTAGGGTAATTGAGGATAAAAAGAAATGATAAAACACCCATAAGAGCACCGATAACTAGCATTATGTCCTGTCCTGATTTTCCATAATAAGTATAGGTCACAGTTATTGTTCCTGCAGAAATTGCACCAACCATAATGGCTGCCAACGCGGTCAACGTAAGGTACTCTGTGGCGTGAAAACCGTATTTTTTCGTCAGTTCAGAATACTGCAGGTTTTTTTCTAGCAAAGGAAAGAATTTTGTGAGGATTTTTCCTATGTTCATGAATCGGTGAGATAAGATAACGATTAATTTAAAGAAAAATCTTGGAATGGAGGCAAACAAACCAGATAGATATGAGATCACATCTCCTATCAGTTCCAGAAGGCCCATGACGGCGTCTTCAAAGAGTGTGAGGGCTGCATCAAAATAAGTCCAAAGCAGGGTTTGGAAACCCCCCATTATGGAATCCTTGGTTTTTCCCGTCTTTTGTTTGTTAGGGACTTCCCGGTTCCTTGGAATTTCTTTTTTCTTATCCAGTATACCATTGGATTTCGATATTATTTTTACCGCCATCTTTTTTGGTTGCTACATTATTTTTATAAAACTTTTTTTTGTGTAGTTGTATTCTGGGAATGCCAAGATTATACTTTCTCTTGGAAATCCAATAATTGGCCAGGTGGGGCTTGGAC